>JALYVR010000584.1 GCA_030853145.1 Chloroflexota bacterium
CGACCCCTACCAGGCTACGAACGAGTGGTGGAGCAACCGATATGATAATATGGACAGTACCCTGACGCGCAGCTTCGATCTCACGCGTCTCAAAGGGAAGCGGGCAACGCTACAATTTGCCGCCTGGTTCGACCTGGAGCGCGACTACGACTATGCCTTTGCCGAGGTCTCAACTGACGGCGCCAACTGGACGACCTTGAAAGGTTCCGCCACCACCAACAGCAATCCAAATGGCGCCAACTGGGGCTATGGCTACACCGGAACAAGCGGGGGAGGGAGCGCGCCGCAGTGGGTACAGGAGAGTATAAACCTGACCCCATACGCGGGTAAAAAAATACAGATCCGCTTCGAGGAGGTCACAGACGACGCCGTTAATCTCCAGGGATTCGCGATTGACCAGGTGCAGATACCAGAACTCCATTTTCAGGACGCGGGCAGCAGCGATAATGGCTGGGTAAGCAACGGGTTTATTCGATCGAACAACATTTTGCCGGAACATTACGAAATGCAGGCGTTAATTTACCAGGGCCAGAACTTCAGCGTGAGCCGGGTAAGCCTTGATCTTGCCACGGGGCAGGGAACGCTCACAATACCGGAATTTGGCACAAAAGTCACGCGCGTCATCCTCATTGTTTCAGCATATGCAGCGGAAACTACGCTGCTAGCACATTACCAGATTGACGCGCATATTGCGTAGGAACGAACGTACACTTGATTATCATCGTTCCAGGACTAGAGGGAGATCACTTTGAACAAGAAAGAACGTGTTGATGCAGCTCTACGTGGCGACCCGGTGGACCGGGTGCCGGCGAGCATGTGGGGACATGATTTTGAGCGTGAGTGGAGCGCGCAGACGTTGTCGGAGGCCATGGTCGAGAACTTCACGCGCTACGACTGGGATTACATGAAGGTCAACCCGCGCGCCAGCTATCACGTTGAGGGCTGGAATGTGAAGGTGCGGCCGTCAGGCGAGAAGTACAAGGCGCCCATCTTTGAAGATACTCCCATTAAAAGTCCGGCCGACTGGAGGCGCCTGCGCCCGCTGGAGCCGGATCAGGGGGCATTGGGAGAGCAATTAAAGGCCTTGCAGTTCATTAATCACTCCATCGGCTATGATGCCTACTTTGTGCAGACCGTCTTCTGCCCACTGGGCGTGGCGAAGTACCTGGCAGGCAATAGCAACGAGGCCGTGCTGCAGAGTATGCGCGATGACCGCAAAGCCTTGCACACCGGGCTGCGCATCATTCTAGAGACGTTCACCGCCTTCGCGATCGCCTGCATGGAGCAGGGGGCCAGCGGGATCTTCTACGCCACCAATGGCTGGGCCAGCGAGAGCATGCTTACCCAGGACCTGTATCGCGAGTTTGGTGAGCAGTATGACCGGGAATTTCTGGACGCCATCCGCAGCAGGAGCAAGTTTAATATTCTGCACAACTGCGGCTCGCATATCTACTTTGACCTGCTGGCGGAATACCCGGTGCAGGCCTTAAGCTGGGCAGCCACAGTTGAGGGCAATCCCGATCTTGGCGAGGGCAAGAGGCGCTCCGGCAAAGCTGTAATGGGAGGCATCAGCGAGAAAACTACCTTGAAAAAAGGCACTCCTGGCCAGGTGCGCGAAGAGGCACAGAAGGCCATTGACCTGACGGGCGGGCGGCACTTCCTGCTTGCACCAGGCTGCTCTATCCCACCAGAGACACCGGCGAAAAACCTGGAAGCCATTCAGCGCATGCTGTCTTGACACATTTCAAGGCATTCGCTATACTTCCTCGATAAGGAGCGGCGCCATCTTCTCCACTTGTACAGGGAAGGTCTCGCGCTGTAAGTTACGCTCTCAGACATATGTGCGGCGCGACTCGGGTCGCGCCAAATTCTTTTGGGTATGGCCCATCAAGCGTGGGGGCGATGCACGCGATATAACGGGTTTATGGGCCTTGACGGGTGATGGTGGTGAGAACGGTGCCCTGGTATAAGTGTTGTTACGTGCGTAGTATATGGAGGCAGAGCAGGGAAGGTTGTGGTGGTATAGAGAGGAAGCATCACGAGACATGGAGCGATACCGGACGATGCGGGCATATTCGGCGGGTGGCGTCGTTTTCCACCTCACCCCCGCGCGTTCCTCCGGGCAGCAACGCATATTACAAGAGCAGTTCGCGGGGGGGGACCCCCGCACAGCCGATCTCGTGAATGTCGAGGTGGCCCTTGTGGGGCGCCGGCACGCTGGCATCTGGACCTTGCCCAAAGGCACCCCGCATGCCGGAGAGACCATTGAACAGGTCGCGATACGCGAGGCCCAGGAGGAGACTGGGCTGCTGGTGCGCCTGATTACCTACATTGGCAGCATCTCCTATTCATTCACGTTCGACCGGATACGTTACCATAAACAGGTACGTCACTTCCTGCTAGAGGCCATTGGCGGTGACATCGCCTTGCACGATCGCGAGTATGACCAGGTCCAATGGTTCCCCTGGGACGAAGCCTGCCGCGTGCTGACCTATCAGAATGAGGTGCATATCCTCTACCAGGCCGAAATCCATTTACAGCGTTGGTTACAGCAGTACCGGCAACAGGAAGGGAAAGTATAGCCGCATGCAGAACCGGCCGAACCCACCACGTTACGCGCTTTTTCGGCGCATCCTTTTCCCTTACAGTGGAGATGAAGTGCTTACCATCAGGCAAGGGCTGCGGGTAGTGCTTGCCTGGATACTGTTTATACCCCTTCCTATGACACTCTGCGCACTTCCGGTATCGCTAGCTATTGCGGGTGGCCTGCACAAGATGCTCTTGATGCTCCTGCTAGTATTTGGATCGGGGGCGCTCATCTTTGGCTTGCTTGGCTGTTTTGTGGTGGCTGTCAACAACTGGGCCGTGCGTGTGCGAGATGAACGGCGGGCCCGCAAGTCCACAGTAGACCGTGGAGGTAGATATGGATCTTAGCGTCGAAGGCAAGACTGAGCGAATACCTCCCGGCTCGCACATCTGCCAACTCTATAGTAAGGTAACAGAAATTCCGGGTGTCACAGCGCGTCTGATGCGGGTCGGGCTCTCAGCCTCAGAGAAATGTATGTTTGCTGCCTCTCCCGCTCAGGTGAATGAGCTGCGTGAGGAACTACGCAAGCTCCAGGTAGATGTAGAGGCACTCCTGGAATCGGGTCAATTAGTATTGTACGAGGAGCGGGAGGTGTTTATGGCCAATGGGAAGCGCTTTGATCCGTATTTCTTGCTCTCCGCGCATCAAACTTTCATAGCTCAGGCCCTGCGCGAAGGCTGGAAGGCCGTGCGCATCTCCATCGACATGAACTGGCTCACCAAAGATATTGCCACGCCTGAGCAGATATTGAAGTATGAGGCGGCCTCCGACGCCGTTTTCACTTTCCAGAACGCGCCCATCATTGCTCTGATGCACTACGACCACAGCAAATTGATGCCAAACCTGGTGGCCGAGCTGCTCAAGCTTCACCCCATCTCGGTCGTCGGCAAGTACATCAAACGCAACCCCTACTACCTGAACTCCGAGCAGTATATGCTCAAGATCCTGCGCATGAGCCGGGAAAGGGAGCAGCGAGAGCAGCAGAACAAGCCTCCTCAATAATTCTAATTCTTGCCCTCCTCGTTGCTCTCCAGCAAGGCGGTTTGGGCTTCCTCTGCCGTCTGGGCCTGGCCGATACCAAGAATCATCTGTTGGAGGACCATTGGCTCTGAGGTCATAGAGACCATCCCCTGAGCCAGGCGCAGGAGCCTGGGAAACTGTTTCTCGACTAGTGCGAGTACTGTTTTTCGCAGCGTGATTAATTGTCCCTCTTGGAGTCCTTGCTGAAGTCCTTGCTGAAGTCCTTGCTGAAGTCCTTGCTGAAGTCCTTGCTGAAGTCCCTCTTGAAGTCCCTTCTCAAGG
>JALYVR010000585.1 GCA_030853145.1 Chloroflexota bacterium
CCTTTCGGTCCTGGGCGATTGACGAGTTAGGAGCCATCCCGAATTTTGAGAACGGGATGACTCCTGTGGCTATGAGCCAAATTCGATGACACCGCGAATGTTGCGGCCCGCGATCAGATCATCGTAGGCCTCGTTCACCTGGTCGAGCGTGTAGGTGCGCGTAATCAGCTCGTCCAGTTTGATCTTGCCCGCCTGGTAGAGGGCCAGCATGTTGGGGATGTCGATGCGCGGCTGGCTATCTCCAAACATCGTACCCATCAGGGTCTTCTGGTAGAGCACCAGCATCAGCGGCGAGATGGGAATGGCCTGGGCTGTGAACGGCGAGAGGCCGGCCACGACGATGGTTCCGTTCTTGGCGGTGGCGTTGAAGGCCTGCGCGATGGTCTCAGGAGTGGCGATGGCCTCAAAAGCATAGTCGACGCCCACGCCCCAGGTCAGTTCAGCGGAGACGGTTACCGGATCTTCGCGGCTGGAGTTGATGGTGTGCGTGGCACCGAATTCTTTGGCTTTCTCTAGCTTGAAGTCGTTGGTATCTACGGCGATAATCATGCGCGCGCCCGCCAGGGCCGCACCCTGGACCATGTTCGAGCCGATGCCGCCGCAGCCTATCACCATCACTGTGCTCCCCGGTACTACCTTGGCGCGATGGATCACGGAGCCGATACCGGTGGGCACGCCGCAACTGACCAGCACCGCCTTGTTCAGCGGATAATGCGGCATGATCTTGACCAGCGACATCTCGGACACCACGGTGTACTCGCTGAAACTGCCGATCAGGCAGAATTGGCCGATGTCGCTCCCGGAGCTGTGCATGCGGAAGGTGCCGTCGAGCAGCGGCCCATTGAGCGTGTTGGCGCCCTTATCGCACAGGTTGGTGTGTCCCGATGTACAGGAGGGGCAGACGCCGCACGAGGGGATGAAGCTCATGATCACATGATCACCAGGCTGGCAGCTTGTGACGTTGGGGCCGACCGCCTCAACAACGCCGGCCCCCTCGTGGCCAAGCGCCATAGGCAGATAGCTGGGCAGGTCGCCATGGATGATGTGATAGTCGGAGTGGCAGATGCCGGCGGCCACCATGCGCACCAGCACTTCGCGCTCCTTAGGAGCATCAAGCTCGACCTCTTCAATGCGGATAGGCTCACCGGGTGCGTACAGGACAGCAGTTCGTGTCTTCATCGCCGAATGTCCCTTCTGAAGTTGTTTGCTCCCGGCAGCAGAGCCAGGAGTCTGTCAAATACAGCTAAGCTAAACCAGGTACCGTGTCGTGATACATCACATTGTTAGTATAGTCTATAAAATACACAAGGTACAGGTTTTTGCTAGCGTTTTGTCTACTACTCTCGAAAATCGAAACGATAGCGCACTTCTTGCGCTGTCCCGCTATCCCAGATGATCGCCAGGTTGTCAATGGCAATCTCCCAGAACAACTCACGCTCGTAGAGCCGTGCCACGATCCGGGCCAGGCTCTCGCGCTGAAGATCATGTTCGGCAAGCGTGATATGAGGCACCCAGGTCTCAGGTGTGTAGAACGGCGAGATACCGACGCCAGCAGAAGAGATCGTGTCGCAGACGGTCTGCTGAAATTGAGATAGGGCCAATGTTCGCAGAACAGGGATATAGAGCACAGGGTGTGCTCCGGTGAATAGAGCCAGGCCTCCGGCTGTAACACGAAACGGGGCTGTGCGCCGCGCAAGATCTTCGATGCACGCGACAAGTTGTTGCTCGTCATATTGCCGGGCGACCTGATAAGAATAATGAGGATACGGAAGGATGATGGAGAGCCTGCGCACTCCAAAGTCTCGATCTAGTTCGGTCCACAACTCTTTGATTGCCCGCGTGTGTTCTTCGTCCAGAAGAGATATCACTGCATGCATCTTTGTGTAATAGCCTTTTGCTCAGAAAAGCTAACTGGACTTCAGGACTGTCTTGAGCGTATGGCTCTCACTACGAAGAAAGCGGCAAGTGCAACAAGTGCAGGCCAGGCTGGAATATTAAGGATGGTCCGTCCATCCTTCCCTTTGATCATGAGTAAAGAGAAAGAATTTAATTTGCTGAAGAAATCCTGCTTCTCGCTTCGCACAGTGCCAAGAATTAAAATAGTCGTCTGATCTTTGGTCGGATTTTTCTGTACCATGGGCCTCTCCTTTTTGTGTTGTATGATTATCCCCTATTATGAAGCTTCACTGAGAAAATTATAATTTGCCTGTCAAGATCGTCAGATCCCCGCCAAAGCTGCTGTTTTGTTGCCAACCGGCGCCCTCACATGCTACAATCGTGCCATATAAATGTCGTCCTGTTGAATGTTTCGTGTAGGGGCGCCGCCTCGGCTCCTCTTGTCTGCCGCCAAAGCCTGCGCCCGCTGGAATACCATGATATTAAAGCACCGCTATCGTTAACACTCGCCATCTCCGGCACGCATTCGGTGTGCCGCTGCATGCGCGTCCTCCTGCCACCGCTGGTCGCCACAGGCCCGCGTAGTCTATCATGCTCGCGCACCTCCTCTCTGAGCGTAGCTAGTATCACGCATATGACGATACACTGTCTACGTTACGCTTCTTGAGAGGAAATATCTTTATTATGTCAACATCTTTACGGCCGGAGAAAGGACTCTGGCGCCAGCCCAACTTCTTGAAGTTGTGGGCTGGCTCGACCTTCTCCCTGTTCGGCTCGCAGATAACCTTCCTGGCGCTGCCCTTCACCGCCGTTCTTGTGCTGCACGCGACGGCGGCGCAGATGAGCCTGCTGGTGCTCGCCGAGTTCTTGCCGTCCCTGCTGATCGGGCTTTTCGCGGGCGTCTTTGTGGATCGCCTGCGCCGCCGCCCATTGCTGATCGGCGCGGACATCGGGCGCGCGCTGCTGCTTGGCTCCATACCCGCTGTGGCGTTGCTCGGCTGGTTGCGCTTCGAGTACCTGTACGCGGTGGCCTTCCTGGTTGGCATCCTGACGCTGTTCTTCGATACGGCCTACGGCGCCTTCCTGCCCTCCATCGTGGACCGCGAGCAGGTGGTCGATGGCAACAGCAGACTCGAAGTAAGCAGCCTGCTATCGCAGATCGCCGGCCCGGCCCTGGGTGGCTGGCTGATTCAGTTGCTGACCGCGCCCGTGGCCATCGTCTTCGACGCGCTTTCGTTCCTGGTCTCCGCGTTCTCCGTGTTCACCATGCGCGTCCAGGAGGCGCGTCCTGTTGAAAAAGAGCGGAGCAGTCTCTGGCGCGACCTGGTGGAAGGGGTACGAGTTGTGCTGGGCAGCCCGGTGCTGCGTGCTATCGCTGCCTCCGCCGGCACGCTCAACTTCTTCGGTGGTATCACCGATGTGGTGCGCGTGCTGTATATCGTACGCGTGCTCGGTCTGGGTCCGGCCTTCTTCGGCATCATGTTCAGCATCGCCAGCGTGAGCGCGCTCGTGGGAGCCGTCTGCAACAGTTGGCTGACGCGCAAGTTAGGTATGGGGCCAACGATCCTGCTCTCCGGGTTCACTCTGGCGCTCGGCTGGGTGCTGATCCCGCTGGCGAGCGGGCCACCTGTGCTGACCATCGCTACGATCGTGGTGGGCGCGCTGCTGTTCGGCATCTCAAACACCATCTTCAACCTGAATGAGCTAAGCCTGCGCCAGCAGATCACCCCGGATCGGCTGCTGGGCCGCGTCGGGTCCTGCATGACCTTCATCGGTGTGGGCACGCTGCCCCTGGGCGCGCTCATCGGCGGCGTGCTGGGAGAGGCCATCGGCCTGCGCGCCACCTTTCTCGTCGGCTGCGGCGGCATGTTCTTCGCCTTCCTGTGGATGCTGCTCTCGCCCGTGCGTAGCATGCACAGCGTAACCGACAAGGAGAAGGTAAATTCATAAAGAGGGAAGGGAGGGACGAAATAAGAGCGCGCTCTTATTT
>JALYVR010000049.1 GCA_030853145.1 Chloroflexota bacterium
TACCATTTTCATGGACCATCAATAAATTATACGTCGGCATTGTTCCGACCCGCGTAGGGGCACGCCTTGTGAATCGTCCTGATTAAGCAAGAAGACTGTATCACGAAGCCTCCCTATGTCGTATGATGAGTAGGAGCTACTTGTGTATATATGCGGGTGTACTATCTTATAGCCATAAAAGCTGATGACTACGGGATGGATATGCCAGAGCCTGGGGATGTATCATGAAAGTCAAAGATGTCATGAGTACTGCTGTGATTACGGTCAAAGAGGACCAGACCAGGCAGCAGGCCGCGTTGCTGCTGACGAAACATCGGGTCAGTGGCCTGCCGGTCGTCAACGATGATGGGCTGGTGACAGGCATTGTGACGGAGTATGATGTGATTAGCAGGGAGGGCGAGCAGGTAAAGCATATCATGACGCGTGGTATCATCAGTGTGAGCGCCGATTCCGAGCTGGAGGATGTGCGCAAGATTCTGGTGAATGAGAATATCAGGCGCTTGCCGGTACTCGACCAGGGGCGATTGCTCGGCATTGTGAGCCGGGCCGACCTGGTTCGGGAGGAGGCCACGCGCTGGCTCTGTCATGTGTGCGGCGAAATCACGCATAGTGAAACACAGCCGGAGCATTGCCCACGCTGCCATGCCCGAAGCCTTGTGGCAGCGTCCGAT
Organism: Chloroflexota bacterium; assembly: GCA_030853145.1. Lineage (GTDB taxonomy): Bacteria > Chloroflexota > Ktedonobacteria > Ktedonobacterales > Ktedonobacteraceae > JALYTT01. The sequence continues at coordinate 672 of JALYVR010000049.1, forward strand.
CCCCAGTCTCCCGGCTCCTGATTAAGAAAGTCAAGGAAGTTGTATGGACACTCAGCAGCAACGTCAGTCGCACGAGCGCAAGGCCGCTTCTACGACTCAGCAGGCCGCTTTGCCGGCAGATACAGACCGCGATACCTTGCTGGATTACTATTACCAGATGGTGCTGGTGCGCCGCTTTGAGGAGAAGGCCGGCGAGATGTATGCCAGGGCGCGTATTGGCGGCTACTGTCACCTCAATCTTGGCGAAGAGGCCAGCGTGGTCGGGTTCTGCGCCGGTCTCGCAGCCGACGACTATGTGTATACCAACTACAGAGAACATGGCTACGCCATCTGCCGGGGCATCTCCCCCGATGCCGTCATGGCCGAGTTGTTCGGCAAGGAAAGCGGCTGCTCGCATGGGCGGGGAGGCTCAATGCACATGTTTGACCTCAAACGGCGTTTTATGGGCGGCTATGCTATCGTCGGCGGTCAGATACCGCTGGCGACAGGCGCGGCTTTCGCCGTCTCCTATCGCGGTTCCCACGAGGTTGTGGCCTGCCAGATGGGCGACGGCACCACCAATGGCGGTCCCTTCCACGAGTCGCTCAACCTCGCCCGCATCTACCACCTGCCCGTGATCTATTTTATCGTCAACAATCAGTACGGCATGGGTACGCGCGTGGACAAAGGTTCGGCGGTCAGCGAGCTGTACCGCAAGGCCTGCGCCTATGACATGCGCAGCGCGCGCGTGGACGGCGACGATGTGATCGCCGTGCGCGATGCCGTGCGCGAGGCGGCGCAGGTGGCCCGCGAGCAGCACGAGCCCAGTCTCATCGAGGCCGTCAGTTTTCGCTCCCGCGGCCACTCGGTGGTGGACCCTGATCGCTACCGGTCGCAGGAGGAGATCAAGCAGGGGCGCGCGCATGACCCTCTGCCCGCCTTCGCTGAGCGTCTGGCCAAAGCCGATATCATGAACGAAGAGCAGCGCCGCGAGATCGAAGAGCGCGCCCAGAGTGATGTTGACGCGGCGGTCACCTTCGCCGAAGAGAGCGAAGACCCGCCGGTTGACGAACTCTTCGAGCATATCTACGCGCCCGATACGCCTGACGAGTCGCAGGAGCAGGAGGGGAAGTGCTAACTATGGCTGAGATCACATTTCGCCAGGCCCTGCATGATACCCTGCGCGAGGAACTGCGCCGCGATGAGCAGGTCTTCCTGCTGGGAGAAGAGATCGGTCTCTTCGAGGGTTCGTATAAGATCACGGCCGGCCTCTTGAAGGAGTTTGGCCCCAAACGTGTTGTGGACACGCCCATCGCGGAGAACGGCTTTGTGGGTATGGCGGTCGGCGCGGCCATGCTTGGGCTGCGGCCCATCGTGGAGATTATGACCATCAATTTCACTGCCCTTGCCATGGATGAGATCGTCAACCATGCCGCCAAGATCTACTACATGTTCGGTGGCCAATGTCCCATTCCGCTGGTCATTCGCACACCCGGCGGTGGAGGCCAGCAGCTCTCCGCGACCCACTCGCAGAACCTGGAGGTCTGGTTTGCCCATATCCCTGGCCTGAAGGTCGTCGCGCCCTCCAGCCCTGCTGATGCCAAGGGCCTGCTGCGCTCGGCTGTGCGCGACAACAATCCAGTGATCTTCCTGGAGAACCTGGCGCTCTACAACGTCAAGGGCGAGGTACCCGACGGCGACTACACGATCCCCATCGGCCAGGCGAAGGTCAGCAAAGAGGGAAGCGACCTGACGGTGATTAGCTACTCGCGGATGGCGGCGGTGGCCCTGGATGTGGCGCGCCGTCTGGAGCAGGAGCAGAAGCTGAGCGTGGAGGTAGTGGACCTGCGCTCGCTGCGGCCGCTGGATCACGAGACCATCGTCAACTCGGTCAAGAAGACGAACCGCGCCATCGTCTTTGAGGAAGATTGGCGCTCGTTTGGCATCGGCGCGGAGATTGCCGCCCTGGTGCAGGAAGAGGCCTTCGACTACCTGGATGCCCCCATCAAGCGTGTCGCCAGCCTTGAGGTACCCCTGCCCTACTCCAAGCCCCTGGAGCAGGCGGCGTTGACTGGCGCGAAGCAGTTGCTGGAGGCCATCGACGAACTGGCCTTGCGCAAAAGGAGAATCGGTCATGCCTGAGGTAAACATGCCCCGGCTCAGCGACACCATGCAGGAAGGCACGATTGCGCGCTGGCTCAAGCAGCCCGGCGAGCAGGTCAAGAAGGACGACATCCTGGCTGAGATCGAGACGGACAAGGCCACCATGGAGCTTGTGGCCTATGACGCCGGCGTCCTCGAACGCATCATAGTGCAGGCTGGCCAGACCGTACCCATCGGGCAGGCCATCGCGGTCATCGGCAGTGGCGAGGGGAATGGCGCTCAAAAGCCAGAAGCCGCCGCTTCTGCCGGCGACGCGCCTCCTGACAATACGCCTCAGCAGGCTCCGGAAGCAGCGGCCTCCACCAAAGATGCCTCGCCCGCAGAGAAGACTTCAGATGAGGCCCCGCAGGAGGCGGCTCCTGCGTCTCCACAAGAGAAGGCACAGGCGCCTGCATCTCCCCAGGAGACCGGCGAACCTGTCAGCGCACCGGAGGAGCAGCACGTGGAAGCTGGCGCGAACGGTGACCAGCACTTCATCAAGGCCTCGCCGTTGGCACGTCGCATAGCGGAGGAGCACCATATCGGCCTGGGTCAGGTTCAGGGGAGCGGCCCCGGCGGGCGTATTGTGCGCGACGATATCGAAGAACTGATCGCTCCCCAATCTACCGGGGCGCCTGCATCTCCCCAGGAGACACAACCATCCACGCGGCCAGCGACTTCGCAGCAGCCAGCAGAAGAGGACACGGTCGCTCCGCTCTCGCGCATGCAGGCCACCATTGCGCGTCGTCTGACCGAAGCCAAGCAGACGATCCCCCACTTTTATGTGAGCAGCGAAGTGGATATGACCGATACCCTGGCGCTGCGCCAGAAGCTCAACGAAGGTGCCGGCGAGGATGGGGTCAAGATCTCGGTCAACGACCTGATCGTCAAAGCCTGCGCGCTGGCCCTGGAGAAGTTCCCCGAAGTGAACAGCTCCCTGAGAGGTGAGCAGCTCGTGCGGCACGCCCATATCCACATCGGGATCGCCGTAGACGTGCCTGCTGGCCTGGTAGTGCCCGTGCTGCGCGATGCCAATATCAAGGGTGTGCGCAGCATTGCGCGCGAGTCACGAGGGCTGATCGAGAAGGCGCGCGCGAACAAATTGACGCCGGGCGAGATGAGTGGGGGCACGTTCTCGATCTCCAACCTGGGCATGATGGATGTCAGCGAGTTCGTGGCCGTCATCAATCCGCCCGAAGCCGCCATCCTGGCCATCGCCTCCACGCGCCAGCGCTTCGTGCCGGTCAACGATCAGCCCGTTGTGCGTTCTCTCATGCCCATGACGCTCTCGGCCGACCATCGTATCCTCTATGGGGCCACCGCGGCCCGTTTCCTGCAGGAGGTCAAGCGACTGCTGCAAAATCCGTACAACCTGTTGGGTTGACAGAGAGCAAGCGCCCCTGTTGCGTGTAGGAACCGGGGCACAGGCCAGCGCATTGGTTGATACGAAATAGGAGTGAGATGTTGGTCTTGGAACAGGGCACCCGCGAGGGATGCCCTACATCTCTGACAGGGTTGAAGTGGCGTGGCGATGAGGACCGGTTCCAAAGCCGGTGGGGCCATTCGTCTGGGAGCGCCGGGCGCAGGATATGAAATGTAGGGGCATCCCTCGCGGGTGCCCTGTTCCAAGGCCACCTCTTTCATTAAAAAATGATAAGAAACTCTTGAGCTTATCATTGTAAAAGATGAGAGAGAAATCAGTATGATTGGGCGTTGTTTAGTTTCTGCTTAGAGGTGTTTATGGAAGGGCTTATATGGAGTAAAATGTCTTGTAATCTCTTTGAGAACACGCTATTCTTCCTTCAGTAGAAGAAAGCGAGGACATAACCCATGCAGTTGCAAGAACGCACACCGGACACCCAGAAATCACTTTCTGAGTACACCGATGGATTTCTGGCTCAACAAACGCTCTCAGGCGACCAGCAGGCTTTCGAGGGCCTGGTCAATCGTTATAACACGGGACTTTTCAACTTCATCTGCCATTTCTTGGGTGACTATGACCAGGCGTGCGATATCCTGCAGCAAGTGTTTCTCCAGCTCTATATTTCCCTGCCAAAGCTGCGCACCGGCGAGCCATTGAAAGCCTGGCTCTTCCAGGTTGCGCGCAATCGCTGTCTGGATGAACTGCGCCGCAAGCGTGCCATCCACTTCTCGGAGTTAGAGACAGTCAGTGACGAGGACGAGATCTCTCCGCTGGCCGCCCTGCCCGATTCTGGTCCCTTGCCTGATGATCTTGCCGAGCGCCAGGATGTGCAAGATGCCCTGCGCGAGGCCATTGATGGTCTGCCGCCCAAGTTTCATTCCGTTGTGTTGCTGCGCTATACCGCGCAGTTAAGCTTCTCGGAGATCGGCCAGGTGCTTGATATGCCCGAAGCTACCGCCAAGACCTATTTCCAGCGCGCCAAGCCCCTCCTGAGAACCGCCCTCAAAGATCGCTTACAGGTCAGCGAGATGCCGGCGTGAACTAACACGCCGGCTCCCTCAGGCAAGTCCCTGCCCATCTTGCAGGTATGCTCGTGCCTGAGCCGGGAAACGTGCGCTGGCATCTTTGAAACAGGCTGGTAGCAAGTGAAACTTCCCTCTTGCCCCATTCGTGCAGACAGAAGAGACATAACATGGAGTGAGAGGGAATAAGCAATGCAGTATAATCAACATCTCTTCTTTGCCAGAGATCTAGCCGGCGACACGCTACCCACGAACACAATCTTGCCGGAAGACGACGTTGATCTGCTCTTCATGGACCAACTGCCTTGCTATCAACCGCCCCCGGAGCTGCTTGAACACATCCTCAACAGTGCCGCACAAACTCCGCGCAGACGCGAACCCCTGAATACTGCCGCCAATATCATCGACCTGGCCCTGGTCCGCGCCAGAAAGCGCGAGCTATGCTAATAAGCCTGCTCCGCAGGACCAGGGATGTCCCAATATTGTGTAGCGCAACTGCCTGAAGCCAGCCAGCCATCTTTCTTATCACCTTTCGACGACCTCTTTTCCCCCTTCACTTGCCCAGAGTGAAGGAGGGAACAATACCATTTTTCACTCCCCCCTTTCTCCACGAAGCAGGAGAAACTGGTGCCTAACAATGCCATCACCTCGAATATGTCCCCGTTTTAGCATTTTCTCGTTTCTATACACGCAGCAGGATGAGGCTCCCCGGCATCAACGAAAAGGGGAATCACTGCTGAATAAACTTCGTTGGAAGGAAGTGGAATGAAAAATGTTCATGGGCCGCCTTCTCTCTTTGAAGACCATCAAGAGGACGAGGCCACCTTGATCGAAGCGGCCAGAGCCAATCCTGCCGCGTTTGAGGGACTCTACCAGCGTTATGTCGCGCGTGTTTATCGTTACCTGCGCACGCGTGTCGGGCAGGAAGAAGATGCTGCTGATCTGACGCAGCAAGTGTTTCTCAAAGCCTTGAATGCATTACCCAGCTACCAGGAGCGCGGCTCCCCTTTTGCGGCATGGTTGTTTCGTATCGCACGCCATACCCTGACAGATACCTACCGGCAGCGGAGGGACGACATCTCCTGGGACATATTACCAGATGTCATGATCATCCCCGGTCGCGAGCAAGATCCGGAAGAGATCATTCTGCGCCAGGAATCTTTAGTGCGGCTCAGATGCTTGCTGGAAGGCGTTGATGGGAAGAAGCGTGAATTGCTGGCCCTGCGCTTCGCCGCTGGCTTGAGTACGGCAGAGATCGCGCTGGTTGTCAACAAGAGCCAGGCATCCGTCAAAAAGCAACTGACTCGTATCCTCAGCACATTAAAGGAGCAATATTAGTATGCCTAAACAGGATATCAAGCAGGACTATTCCGACATTCTGGATGGACCAGAGGATGCTCACCTGGCGCATCTCGTGCAGGATCTGAACAGCATATATACAGCGCCTGAACGGCCTGCCTATCTGACCTGGGCAAGAGTCAGGGGCATGCAGGCGCAAAAGAGTCAGGGCCAGGGGCGTATCCTCACCCTGCCACGCGCGCGTCGCCGGAGGTGGCAATGGTCTATACAAGCCATCGCAGTTGCCATCCTCGCCGTCAGCCTCATCGCTGGTACTGCGTATGCAGCCGTCAAAGTTATTTCGCCAATGCTGTCGCCAGCGCTGACGAAAAGTATCAATGGCTTCAATGCCGAGCCAAATTTTGCCCCATCTGACCGGTTGCAAGCCAGGGATTTTACGCTTATTGGACAGACAAAAACGCTGGCTGGAGTGACAGTAAAGCTCGAGGCAGCCTACGCGGATATAAACCGGGTATTCCTCGGTTGTATGGTAGAGTCTAAGGATGCTAAAAAGATAGCAACGCTCCCTGGAAAGGGGGGGTTAAATACCCGGCAGGGGCTTCTCCTCCCACAGAGTGAGAGTGGAGGTAGCGACGAGAATACGCTGAACTTTCCCCTGGTAGCGACTTTTGATGCTAATGTGATTACAGGGGAGCCGAAACAACTGGATCTTCATCTGACCATGTTAGTCGGGACTATGGTACAACCTCCAAGAGAAAAGCCGCAACTCCAGGTGCTAGGGACGCTGGCTTTCGATTTCTCTGTCCCCTTCCATCTCGGCAAAGTATTGACACCAGGGCTGAGTGCTACCGTGCGTGGCCAGAAGGTTACATTGGAAAAAATCGTGATGGCGCTTTCAGGGACACGCATCTATATCGGCGGTTTGAAAGATATCGAGAAACGTACACAGCAGGGTATAAAGTTGTTCGTACCGAATGTCAAGGATTATGTTCACGCGCATGAGTGGAGTCCCACAAGCAATGGAACATGGGCATTCGATTACCCGCAAGTGTTGACTCACAAGGACGGAAAGTGGACAATCGTCGTGTGGGAGGCTGATCCAAATGTGACTTCCTTGTCACAAATAAGGACCTGGACCTTCCATCTAAATGTTCCCGCGTAAGCGCCTCATCTCCCCGTTTCATAGGGCCTGCGAAAGTGGGCCCTCGCCCCAAATTAGCTTTTGCCGCTCTACAGGCTCTTTCATGGCTACTCATACCTCACACGCGAGAAAGTTCCCAGGCTGATTGCGCAAGAAGCGCATTCGACAACACTACCATGTGTGGGTTACTATATATATGTAGATTGAAAAAGCTCAAAAATTGACATCCTTATGTCACCATCCCCAGCTAGACTTTTGAAAGTACCGATGTAAAGAGTCTATCATATAGGGGCACCCCTATGGTGCTCTCTTTGGGCCTCCCCTATGGCGCCCTCTTTGGGGATTGCACTGCCCGTTTGAGGCGTGCTTCTGTGGGTATCCTCTCTGGGTCTGCTCTGCGTACCCTATGCTGGAGCATCCCCGCGTGTCAGGATGCTCTCCATCCGTTTATGGATGTCTGCCGGAAAGGAAAAGCTTTTGATGCTGTGGTTCAAAAAAAGGAAGCGTAAGACGTCTGCGTATATTGATATTGTTTCGTTCAAGACTAACTGGCGTATCTTCACACGTATTATGCGTCTCCTGCGACCGCACTGGCTGCCATCGATAGGCACGCTGCTCTGTGTTGCTCTCTCCATTGCGGCTTCGATGATTGTGCCCTGGTTGCTGGCCTGGGTGATCGACGTAGGGATTCGCCAGGGGCACACGGGGGATCTCCTACTGGTCGCGAGCGCGATCCTGGGCATCAGCATTCTGCGCGGCCTCTTCGCCTATGGGCAGGGCTATCTCTCGCAGGCGATCTCGTGCCTGGTGGCCTATGACCTGCGCAATAGTCTCTATGATCACCTGCAAACCCTCAGCTTCGCGTTTCACGACGACTCTGAGACTGGCCAGTTGATGTCGCGTATGACCGTGGACATCGAGGCGGTGCGCAACTTTATCCCCATGGGCTTGCTGCGGGGTGTGGTTGCCGTTCTCACTTTCGGAACCGTGACCGTGATCCTGTTCCGGCTCGATGTCTCCCTGGCCCTCATTACCATGATCTGTGTGCCGATCCTGATCTTCCTGGCCATCCAGGTTGCGCAGCGGTTGCGCCCGGTCTGGCAGGATGTGCGGAACAGCAACGGGGAGCTAGGCACGGTGATGCAGGAGAGCCTGAGCGGCGTACGCGTCGTCAAGGCCTTCGCGCGCGAAGAGTTTGAGATTACCAAGTACGAGAACAAGAATCGCGAACTGCGTGCCCTCAATATGAAAGCCATGCGCCTCTCGGCCTGGAATCAGCCACTCATGATACTCTCGCTCAGCGTGATCACAGTGCTGGTCGTGTGGGTGGGCGGCATCGCGGTCATCAAGCATCAAATGAGTCTCGGCACCCTGGCGGCGGTGACGCAGTATGTGCTTGTGCTCGCTACGCCAGTGCGCTCGCTTGGATTTATGGTGACCTGGTTTATGCGTGGCGTCGGCGGCGGTACGCGCATCTTCGATGTGCTGGACACACAGCCAGCGATTACCGACGCGCCCAATGCGGAGAGGCTCTCTGATGTCGCCGGGCAGGTGCGTTTTGAGCACGTCTCCTTCGCCTACGGAAATGGACGAGAGGTGCTGCACGACATCACTATCGATGCGCAGCCCGGTCAGGTGGTTGCATTGTTGGGGCCGACTGGCAGCGGGAAGAGCACGATCCTGCACCTGTTGCCGCGCTTCTATGATGTGACCGGCGGGCGCATCACCGTTGATGGTCGCGATGTGCGCGAGGTGACGCAGTTGTCGCTGCGACGCGCCATAGGCCTGGTGCTGCAAGATGTGTTCCTGTTCAACGCCACACTGCGCGATAATATCGCCTACGGTGTCGTCGGTGCCACCGACGAGCAGATCATTGCGGCTGCGAAGGCCGCGCGCCTGCACGATTTCGTCTCTGGTCTGCCCGCTGGCTATGATACCTGGGTGGGCGAGCGCGGCGTGACTCTCTCTGGGGGTCAGAAGCAGCGCGTGGCTATCGCGCGCACCCTGCTGCTTGACCCGCGCATCCTCGTGCTCGACGACTCCACTTCGAGCGTGGATATGGAGACCGAATACCTGATCCAGCAGGCTCTGGAGGCGGTGATGCGCGGCCGCACCACCTTTGTGGTGGCCTCGCGCCTGCGCACGATCAAGAGCGCTCAGCAGATCCTGGTGTTGGAGAAGGGCGCGATTGTGGAGCGCGGGACGCACGAGACCTTGCTGGCGCGCAACGGCTCCTATGCCCGGCTCTACGATCTGCAATTGCGCGAGCAGGAGGAGTTTGAGATGCGCCTGCTGAGCTACCAGGACCAGCCTCATAAGGCTTCCCACAACAGTCATCATAAGCAGGACCAGCGTAAGGGAGAACGCGCCTCGGATAACGAGGAGAAGAGAGAGGTGCTGCGATGAAGCCTGAATCGTATGCTGCCAGGCGGCGAAACTATACCTGGCGCGAGAATAGCCTGGCATCGTCGGACGAGAGCGAGGCAAAGAAGTTCGATTGGCACCTGATCGCCGACTTCGGTCCGTATCTTGGGCGCTATCGCCTGACTGCGCTGGCCAGCATCGCGCTGATGCTGCTCTACACCGCCGCCAACCTGGCCAACCCCTACCTGATCGGGGTGGCCATCGACCGCTTTATCAGCCATGGCGACCTGGGGGGCCTGGCCGTGATCAGCATAATCCTGCTGGTGGTGAATGTCGTGATGTGGCAGGCGCAGTACTGGCAGATCTGGAGCATGTCCTGGACTGGACAGCAGATCCTCTACCACCTCAGCGCAGATATGTTTACCCATTTGCAGCAGCTCTCGTTGAGCTTCTATGATCGCACGCAGATCGGACGTGTGATGTCGCGCTTGCAAAGCGATATCGATGTGCTGGAGTCGATGCTAAGCTCTGGCCTGCTCTCTATCCTGGGCTCGCTGGTGGCTCTGGTGGGCATCATCGCGGCCATGCTGGTGATGCACGTGGGGCTGGCCTTGCTCACTTTTACGGTTTTGCCGATCATGTTCATCATCGCGGCCTTCTGGCAGCGGTATGCTCAGCGATCTTTTCGGCGTACGCGCTCGGCGATCTCGATGGTTAATGCCACGCTCCAGGAAAACATCAGTGGTATGCGTGTGATTCAGAGCCTGGCGCGCGAGGAGCGCAATCGTGCCGAGTTCGATGATCTCAATGCCTATAACCGCGATACCAATCTGGAAGCCAGCCGGGTGGCGGCGTTCGTGCTGCCGCTGGTGGAGATTGTGGCGGCGCTGGCGATCGCGCTGGTGGTGGTCTACGGCGGTATGCTGGTGGCACGCGGCTCTTTGCAGGTCGGCGTGCTGGTGGCCTTCACCCTCTACATCAACCGTTTCTTTGACCCTATTCGCGAGTTGAGCCAGCAGTATACGCAACTGCAACGCGCTGGTGTGGCCGCCGAGCGCATCTTCCAGATCCTGGCCATGCCCGTGCAGATCGAGGACCGGTCCGATGCTCAGGTGCTGCCGCAGATCGCGGGGCGCGTCGAATTCCGCGATGTGACCTTTGGCTACACTCCTGAACAGCCGGTGTTGCACGGACTGAATCTGCGCATCGAAGCCGGGCAGACGGTGGCTATCGTGGGGCCGACCGGGGCGGGCAAGAGCACTATCGCGGGCCTGCTGACGCGCTTCTACGATGTGGATCAAGGCGCGGTCCTGATCGATGATCGCGATGTGCGCGCTGTAACGCAGCACTCGCTGCGCAGCCAGATCGGCGTCGTCCCCCAGGACCCCTTTCTGTTCACCGGCACTATCCGCGATAACATCCGCTACGGTCGCCTTGAGGCCAGCGACGAGGAGGTGGAGACAGCGGCGAGTGCCGTAGGCTTGCATGACCTGGTTGTGCAGATGCCGGACGGCTACGAGACGCCCATCCGCGAGCGTGGCCGCAACCTCAGCGTGGGCCAGCGCCAGCTCATCTCTTTCGCGCGCGCGCTGCTGGCCGACCCTCGTATCCTGATCCTGGATGAGGCCACCGCCAATATCGATACCTTTACCGAGATGCTGGTGCAGCAAGGTCTGCGCCGGCTGCTGCGCGACCGCACAGCCCTGGTCATCGCCCATCGCCTCTCGACCATCAAGGGCGCCGATAGCATCGTCGTCCTGCAAGCCGGTCGCATCATAGAGCAGGGCACACACGAGGAACTCCTGCAGCGCGATGGAGCTTACGCGTCGTTGTATGCTATGGGCTTCCGCCATTTAGTGACGCACGCTTGATTGACATCTATAAAATATCGTGCTACGATATAAATAAGCTGTGATCTGTATGAAGGGAGATCGCGAGAAATACTGGGCGGTCGTTTGATTTGTAATCTGTACCATTGTGGATAACTTTCCTATGCGCAGCATAGAAGCTCATCTAGAGAAGGAGGATATCATGGCAGACCCCATTATGCCGCCAGAAGATCCGGCGAAGTCAGCGAACCCTGTAATGCCGCCTGAGGATGCTACGAAAGCGCGTAATCCCATCATACCGCCTGACAGGGAGGCCGAGCCAGCACGTCCTGTGCTGCCGCCCGAAGGCCAGACAGCGCCGCGGAACCCTGTGATGCCGCCTGGTGATCCCACGAAGGCCGCCAATCCGGTGATGCCGCCCACCCCTGTGGTAGACGAGGTTGTGACGGAAACAGAGGCCGTTGTGAAGCCAGAACCACCAATCGAGAACAGCTAGATCACACGAACATGCATGCAGGCGGGTGAGGGGACAAGCAGGCATGCAAGGCAACCGGGCGCAGCCGACCGGGCGCAGCATTCGTTGATACAAAATCATGTGCCGGCCTTGGAGCAGGGCACCCGCAAGGGATGCCCCTACATCTCTGACCGGGCGAAGGTGACGTGGCGATGGGGACCAGCATGTGTGGCAGGTTCCATTGTTGATCTAGTCATTCGTCTGAGCGCGCCGATCATGGAGTATGAAGTAGGGGCATCCCTTGCGGGTGCCCTGCTCCAAGGCCTCTCCTATGTCCAATCATCCGTGTATGATATCCTGTATTATACTATCCTCGACATTCAGCCTATAGGAGTTTTATGCAACCGCACCCACAGACCTCGTCCGACCCTCTTCTGCTCTCTTCGCAGTTGAAAGACGATGCTCTCCGCGATCATATCCCCTGGTGGGCTGACCTTGGCCCTGGTGTGTGCGCCGAACTGGAAGTGCCGGATGGGTCTGAGCCTCTGGAGCAGTCTCTTGATGTGGTGGTGATTGGAGGGGGTGTGGCCGGTCTGAGCGCCGCGCTGGGTGCGCGCAGGGCAGGGGCGCGTGTGCTGCTGCTGGAGCGCAATGCCTGGCTTGGCTATGGCGCGACGGGGCGCAATGCTGGTATCTTAAGCGCTGGCATCAATATGAACCTGGCCCATCTGCCTCCCGGTGGACCCGAAGCCGCTTTCTGGCCCGAGACGACTCGTGTCTTGCTCTCCCTCGTTGACGAGGCGGCGCGTCCGGGTGCGCTCCTCTCTGCGCGCCTGACCGGGGCTATCAGCCTGGCAGAGAGCGCGCGTGCCGCGCGTAACCTGGCCCAGGAGGCGCGTGCGCGCGTCAATGTTGGTCTGCGAGCCGAGGTATGGACGGCGGCCCAGGTGGCTGAGGCTACCGGTGGGCGGCTGAATACCCATGGGGTAGTTGCTGCGCTCTGGCTGCCAGATGAAGGACGCATCCAGCCGCTGACGTTACTGGCGCACCTGGCGCGGCAGGCTCGCGCGGCGGGGGTGATTATACGCGGTCGAGCACATATGGAGCGTTACCAGGAGGTGTACCAGGACGGCGCCGGTCATCACTGGAAGCTTACTCTCGCTGGTGGCGCCGTTGTACGCACACGCGGACTGATCAGCGCTGTGGGGCCGGTTGTCCAGGCTAATGCGCGCATCTATGCGCAGGCCTTCTCCGCTGACCTTCCCGACGATTTCCCCCTCTTCTGGGATGCCTCGCCATACACCTATGCCGATTTCCGGCCGGGGAACGGGCGCCTCACGGTGAGTGGTGGGCGTTACGGCAAGGCCGGCGTGACCAGGCGCGATGCCGTATACCATGCACGCCTCGCTACTGCCGCCCGCCGCTGGCTGCCGGAGTTGGCGGACAAACAACCGGCGTATGCCTGGGCCGTAGACCTGGCGGTGGCGGCAGATATGGTCCCGCGACTGCGCGATACAGGGGAGGTGGCGCCAGGGGTGGCTATCGAGGGCCTGGGTGCTCTGGGCGTGCTGCCTGGGGTCATTCTGGGCCAGCGAGCCGGTGCGCTCGTGGCTGAGAAGATAGGGAAAGCCTGAGGAAGCGCTGGGCAGCTATGTGCCATCCTCATCTCGTGTGGTTGTTGGCATGCGCCTGGCCCTGCTCGCATAGCTTCATGTTTCGAGTCCTGGCGGGTTGGAACATGGCACCGGATCATGGCCCTCCCTTGCGG
>JALYVR010000586.1 GCA_030853145.1 Chloroflexota bacterium
CGCGCGCGACCTCTTCTCGCTGTGGCTGGTGCAGCCGGGCTACGACGAATTGTTTGAGCTGCAAGAGCACGGCCTGCGCCTGCGTTGCCGGGCCACCCTTCTGCACCATTCCGCGCTCCGGCCAGGAGAACTGGCGCTGGAGAATAGCGAGGCGAAGCAGACATTGCTGGCGCTGCTGGCACAGGCTCCTCTGGATCAATGGATTAATTTCTCCGCGTTCGCGCGTTTTATTTACCGGTTGAACCCTTTATTTTTACAGAGGCGCCAGCGCCAGTTCCCTTCACCACACTGGTGGTTAGAGCAGGAGGAAGGGCACCCGTTGCGGCCCGCACAGCTCAACGATTGGCTGCGCGCGGAGGGACGCTACCTGGCGCAACTGCTGCGGGGCCCACTGCACTGGCTGGGTCTGAGCGATGTGGCCCTGACCGCTGATGGGAAGCTCCAGGCGTTTCGTCTCACTTCATGGGCGGGAGCGCTGTTCGCTGGCACGGCTCTGCTTGAGCCGGCGGCACGGAGCGCGCTGGATGAGAGGCCTATGCTGGAAGTATCGGATGCTGGAAATATCTTGATCTCGTGTAGTCCGGTCGCGTGGCCCACGATAGAACTGGTAGAGAGCTTCGCGGAGGTCGCGGGTATTGCTGGTGGCCGTCTCTGCTACCGGCCGGCGCCTGGCTCGCTAGGCGAGGCCCTGAATCGCGGCCGGCATCCCTCCGCTCTGCTCGAACTGCTGCGGGCGGGAGTGGGGGGTGAGATCCTCACCGATAGCCCGCGCGCGCGCCTGATCGCGCAACTTGAGCACTGGCTTACGAGTTATGGACAGATACGCCTGTATACGGGCGTGACACTACTGGAGACGGCCGATACCCTGGTGATGCGTGAACTCTCGACGACGACATCGCTGGATCAGCACATCGTGCGCCCGCTTCATGCCACACTCGCGATCCTGAAAAAGCCGGGAGCTGAGGCGCTCATTGAGGATCTCAAGCGGCGTGGACAGGTGCCGCTCTTACACGATGAGGAGGCATATGGAACAGAGTGATCTTGATCTGCTGCATGCTGTGCCGCCTTATCACCTGCAAGCCCTGGCGAAATTGCGCCGCCTGCCCCTCCCGGTTAAAGGACAGAACGCCGATATCGTTGATGTGACATCGGCAACCCCCATCGCAGATATTGCGCGCGATCTCTTCGAGCCTTCAGTCATTACCGAACTGCTGCGCGATCTGAGCGCTCCAGAGCAGATGATCCTGCGCGAACTGGTGCTGTGCGGCGGGCGCGCGAACAGCCGCGACCTGGCTCTCTACTTCGCAAGCAGCGGCCTGCTCAACCGTACCGATGGCGCGCTGGCGCAGGATGGGCGCGTAGGCGTCCAGAGCCGCTTGCTGGAGCATGGGCGCTGGCAGGAGTCGCCGTTACAGTATCCGGCTCCACACCCTCATGGTGTCTTTGAGCAGGCGCTACACCGCCTGCTGCTCCTTGGCCTGGTCTTCTGGGGAAAACAGACGAATTTCGCCGGTCGCGATTATGCAAGCGGCGTGTATGATGGCGTGCTGATCGTGCCCAGGGCGGTGATGGCGGTGGCTGACGAGGTATGGAAGGGAGAGGACGCGGGCGCCAGGCCTGCCGAAGGCGACGCTGAACTCGGCGAAACCATACGCGCTGTGCAGCGCGCGCTCTACCTCTACTGGTCGCTGGTATCCGCGCAGCGAGAGGGAC
Source organism: Chloroflexota bacterium (assembly GCA_030853145.1). Lineage (GTDB taxonomy): Bacteria > Chloroflexota > Ktedonobacteria > Ktedonobacterales > Ktedonobacteraceae > JALYTT01. Next base: position 1,714 of record JALYVR010000586.1, read on the forward strand.
TGCCGCTGCTTAGCAATGGTCTGCTTTCGCGGCCGGCGCTGCGGCAGGTCATTGAGCACATGAATTTCAAGTCCCCGGTTGAGCTGATTCGCGCGGAGAACGAGGCGCCGCGCCTCCTGTTCATGCGACTGCTGCTGCTGAAGTCAGGCCTCCTCCAGCGGCGCCAGAACGCACTCTATGCCGCGCCCGCCGAGGCATTTTTCGCGTTGCCGTTGCTAGAGCGTGCGCGCCGCTGCTATCGTTTGTGGTTGGAGACGCCTTTCTGGAATGAGCTTGGCTACCTGCCAAATGTGATTGTGCGTCCCAGCCCCGGTCTGCTGGACCCCGCTCATGAAGAGGTGATCCAGGCCCGGCGCGTCGTGGTGGACCAGGTCTTACACGAGCCTGCCGGCGCGTGGAGCGACCTTTCCGCGTTCGCCACACGCAGCAAGCTGTATATGCCCTATCTCCTCTTCCCCCGCCAGTACGGTCCGCGTGCGGACCGCTATTCGGTGGGGAGCAATCCCTATGGCCTGGATTTCAGGCTGCAACGTGGCTGGCTGACGCATCGCGAGGGCTGGTACCTGGTTGAGGGCGGGTTCGTGAAGACCGTGATCTCGGGACCTTTGCACTGGCTTGGCTTGATAGAGCTACAGAGCGAGGGCCATAGCAGCATGTTCCGTCTGGCACAGGGTGCGCCCCTGGTGACCGCGGATGCCCCGCCAGAGGTCGCGGAACCTGCCTGGGGCCGCTTGATCGTGCAGCCCAATTTCGAGTTAATCGCGCTGGCCCCTGTCTCTGAGGCCCTGCTGGTCAACCTTGACCGTTTTGCCGAGCGCATTGGCCTGGAGCATATCGCCCAATATCGTTTGACCAGGGCCAGCGTGACGCGTGCCATTCAGAAGGGCATGCACGCCGATACCGTTCAACTGGTGCTGGAGCAGGCCTCCGGTGGGGACCTGCCGCAGAATGTGCAGTACTCGCTGCTGGAGTGGGAGCGGCAGGCGCGCCGGGTGGAGCTGTGGCGTGGGGCCACACTGCTGGAGGTGCATGATGCCGCCCTGCTCGACACCCTTTTCGCGCATGACGCTATGCGCCCGCTGCTGGGTCGCCGCCTGGCTCCCACGCTGGCAGAGGTGACCCCAGAGCACCTGGCTAGCGTGCAAGAGGCCCTATGGCAGCTCGGTTACCTGCCGGCGCTGACGGCGGCCGCGCAGCATGACGGTATCCTGCGAACCGGCCGCCTGGTCGCGTGCGAGTCACAGTGGCGACTCAACGTGGATGGTCTGCTGGAGCCGCGCTATGCCGTGATCGATCTCTACCTGGCGGCAGAGCTTGAACATATCAGCGAACTCGATGAAGCCACGAACTGGCGCCGCATCACACCGGCCGCCATCCAGCGCGCGCGCGCCGCCGACCTGCCGCTGGAGCACATCATCGCCTTTCTGCAACAGTACTGCGAGGGTGGCGTGCCTGCCTCCTTCTTGATTCGCCTCAAACTATGGGGCGGCGGCTACGGTGAGCAGCATACTATGCGTATAGAACATGCGCCGCTGCTCAGCCTCTCCTCCCAGGCGCTACAGGATCTGCGCGCAGATGAAGCTTTGCAGGGCCTGCTTGGCACCGAGGTCGAGCAGCACAAACGCCTGGTTCGCGTGGCCCCCGAACATCTAGAACGCGTGATAGAACTCCTGAAAGAACGCGGCTTTGAGATTTTGTAGGGGCGACGGCTTGCCTCGCCCGTGGTGGTCAGCAACGTGCATCAGCTTGCCAGGCGGGCGAGGCAAGCTGTCGCCCCTACAAAATCTCTCTGATTTTCATTATTCCGCCAAAAACCTGTTGACAAATGGCGTCTCATATGCTATCTTAATGTCACGAACGCAAGTAATATGCGGGAGTGGCTCAGTGGTAGAGCATCTCCTTGCCAAGGAGAAAGTCGCGGGTTCGATCCCCGTCTCCCGCTCCCAGTTTCGGCGACGTCGCCAAGTGGTAAGGCACGGCTCTGCAAAAGCTGAACCAGCGGTTCGAATCCGCTCGTCGCCTCCCTATCGAAAAAAGACGTGAGTATGGTTCACGTCTTTCTTTGTGTTCTTTCAGGAAAACATACTCATGCGCCAACAACGCAGCTACTCCACACAAGCGATCGTGCTCAAACGCATCGACCTGGGTGAGGCTGATCGCATATTGAC
>JALYVR010000587.1 GCA_030853145.1 Chloroflexota bacterium
GGCTTGTAAACCGCGCCCCTCCCCTCCCCATGCTCGCACGTTAAAGAAGCTCACCAATGTGCCGATTATGGAACAGCGATAGGTGAATGTTCTCACTGTCGTACGAGAAAGAATCGAAGATGCGTAAATTCAGGACACATATGGCGCGCCCGGCCTTGTTCAGCACATACATCCTGGCTCCCCCGGCAGGCGTGTTGAGCTTCTACGCCTGGCAGGATAGCGCTGGGAACGGCTATTTGAAGGTGGCAGTCTATGTTGGCAGCATTATACTCATCGGCATCGTCTTGCTGCGGCTACTCTTTGTCATGCGTGAAGCTGGGGGCTATGCCAGGAGATTGCAGCGCCTGAATACAGAACTTCAGGCCATCCATGATGAATTGAATGAGAAGAATGCGCGCCTTGAGTCTCTTGCGACGAGCGATGTCCTGACCGAAGTACTGAACCATCGCTCCCTGGTCTCCACTATCGACAGAGAGCTTGAGCGCGCCCAACGCTACCAGCGGTCCTGTGCGCTGCTCTTTCTGGACATTGATCACTTCAAGGCACTCAATGATGGCTATGGCCACCAGGCTGGGGATACAGTGCTTCGCGAAATTGCTGGCAGCGTGCGAGCTATGCTGCGTAGCGTCGATGCGCTTGGACGTTGGGGTGGCGAAGAATTTGTTGCCATTTTGCCGGAGACCGATGGCGAAGCAGCGCTTGTTGTCGCCGAGCGTATCCGGGCCGCGATCTCTATGCACACCTTTCAAGTAAGTAGCGGCGTGCATATTACCTGCTCACTGGGCATAGCCGGCTTCCCCGGTGACGGGCTGGAGCGAGACCGCCTCGTCGAAGTGGCAGGCCAGGCGCTGTCCGCGGCGAAAATGCTGGGTCGTAACCAGGTACGCATGGTCACTGATCCCGTCGTCATAGCCATGGAAACAGAGATGGTTATGGCCGGCTCACGCCAGGAAATGACGCTCTCTGGAACCGTCGATGCTCTCACATCCATGGTGGAGGCGCACGATAACTACACCGGCCTGCATACACGACGCGTGGGCGAACTCACTATTCAGCTTGCTCTGGCGCTCGGCCTTGATGCTTCAGAGACGTACATGATCGGCCTCGCCGGACGGCTGCATGATATTGGCAAGATCACAGTGCCCGATGCCATCTTGCTCAAGCCGGGCCGCCTGACTGAGGAGGAGTGGAAAATGATGCGCAAGCACGCCGCCGCTGGGGCGGATATCGTCAGCCGCATACCTTCGCTGCGCGCGTTGGCTCCAATCATCCACGCCCATCACGAACACTGGAATGGCGCTGGCTACCCCGACGGCCTGGTCGCCGAAGCTATCCCGCTGGGCGCGCGCATCATCACCGTCGTCGATGCCTACGAAGCGATTACGACCGATCGCCCTTATCAGAAAGCGCGCGATGCCTCCTGGGCCATCTTTGAACTGCGCCGCTGCTCCGGTTCCCAGTTCGATCCCCGCATCGTCGATGCCCTCGAAGGCGTGCTCATATCGCATAGCACGGAAGCCGAACTCGTGGAGGCCAGCCGCACGTAGTGGACTGTTCCCACGAGCGCGCGTAAGGCGCTCAATCGTAGCGGATGCGATCCATTGTGTCCCTACGAGGAATCGCGGTTGGGCGCCTGCCAGCTCCCGAGGCGATGATAAATAACCCGATGAATAGGATGGCTACTCCTATAATGAGCTGATGGAGGATCAGGAGCAGGATACCGCCAACCGCTAGCAGCGTTCCGAAGTACATGACCAGATGTCGGGCCGCGCGCTCGCTGTCCTTTAAAGCAGCCTGGCGCAGCAGGCAAAATTCACAGATGTTCTTCCAGCCACGCCGCTTGATGTGCTGGTTGCAGTAGCTATGATGGCATTTCGCGCATTGGGTGATGTCTGTGAGGGGTAAGCCGCAGCCGGGATAGTTGCATTCATAGTCTACTATGTTGATCTCTTGCATCACAAAAGTCTCCTTCTGATCTCTGGCCGCGTCCCTACCCCTCGTGTCCCCCTACCTCTCGTGTTCATCTGCTTACAATCCTACAAATTTGGTAGGCACGATGCGGATAGGCTGCGAGTAGGACTGTGCCATGGCTTCAGGCGTCATCCCTATTTCCTTGATATGTGCGCTGTACTTCTGCACAAACGCAGGTAATGTTGTTACGTCGATGTCTGTGGGATCGAGCAGGGTCGCCTGCCCCTCGACGACTATCACATCGTCGCCGCCCTGGGTGTTGTCCAGCGCGAGCACGACATTGCGGTTCTGCTGGAGATTGCGCACCTTCTGCTTGCCTGGCTGGCTAAATATGAGGAATGTGTCGCCATCCCATAAAAACCAGACCGCCACAAGGTGCGGTCGCCCATCGGCGCGCACGCTGCCGAGCCAGATAACGCTATCGGACCGCAAACGCTCGTCGATGTGCGCGGCCGCCGGTTGGGTGGTGTCTAACTTCATTGATTGTCGCTCCATTTCTTCGCGCGGACGTAATCATGTTCCATTCTATGATACAAGAAGGCGCTAATTTTTATTCCACTTTGTGGAGGCCTGATTATGAGATTCAACAACCAGGATTGACAATAATCATGCCTCTATTTGCCCTTGACATGGTTTTGTGGTCAATGCTACCATAGAACGCGGCATGGATGACGGGCTTCAGGGGCTGAAGGCATCTCAATCTGGCATATGGAGCAGCATGTATGGGATCTTCCTCCCTTTTTTGTGACCACTGCGGGGCGGCTAACCGGGATAGCGCCTCGTTTTGCTTTGCCTGTGGGCAGGCGCTGAAGCACTCTTCCGACCGCAGTGCCAGTGGCGCGCTCGCGGCCGATCACATGCTCCAGCAGCGTTATCGGGTACTCAGCCAGGTAGGTAGGGGCGGCTTTGGCTCGGTCTACCGGGCGGCGGATACCCAGCTTGGCGCACGGTTGGTAGCCATCAAAGAGATGAGCCAGGGTGGCCTGAACCCTCCCGAGGTCACGGAGGCCACGAACGCGTTCAAGAACGAGGCCATCCTGCTGGCCGGCCTCAAGCATCACAACCTGCCCAGCATCCACGAATACTTCAGCGAGGATGGGCGCTGGTACCTGGTGATGGATTTCATCGAGGGCCAGACGCTGGAGGACTACCTGCGCGGGTTAGCGGGCCAACGCCTGCCCTTTGGCGCGGTGCTCGACATCGGCATCCAGCTCTGTAGCGTGCTTGACTACCTGCACACTCGCCAACCCCCGGTGATCTTCCGCGACCTCAAGCCCGCCAATATCATGCGCACGCCGGATGGACAGCTCTACCTGATCGATTTTGGCATCGCGCGCCACTTTAAGCCGGGGCAGGCCAGGGATACCACGGCCTTTGGTTCGGCCGGCTACGCCGCGCCTGAGCAGTATGGTAAGGCGCAGACAACCCCCAGGGCCGATATCTACAGTCTGGGCGCCACCCTCTACCAGTTGCTCACCGGCTACGATCCCGCCGACACACCTTTTCAGTTCGCCCCGCCACGTACATATGTAGACACCGTCCATCCCGCCTTTGATGCACTGATCATGCTCATGCTGGAGATGGATATCAGCAAGAGACCTGTGAGCATGGCGGAGATCAAGCGCGAATTGCAGCGGATCGCGACCGAGTGGTCTACAGGCCGGATACCACGCGCCGCAAGCTCAATGCGAGTCAAGAGACCTATTCAGGCACCTGCGATCAAACCTGCAATCTCCCTGCCCTTTAGCTACAAAGGCCACAACGATGCGGTGCGCGCGCTGGCATGGTCGCCAAATAGCCTGTCCATTGCCTCGGCGGGGCGCGACCAGGCGGTGAGGGTCTGGAACGTCCGCAGCAGTGAGACGCATTTCGTCTACCGGGAGCACACGGCTCCAGTGCGGGCCATTGC
>JALYVR010000588.1 GCA_030853145.1 Chloroflexota bacterium
GGTCGATGGCCAGGCCGTCGCCCCTACAAAACGCGCACGTGCAAGCCGTCTCCGTCTCCAGGGTGGCTTTACGGCTGATAGCGCATAGGTGCCGGCAAGCAAACAGTACGTTTATCAGCGCCAACCTTCCCTTCCAATTCATAATAGTTGCCGGTGCCGTACACATTGGTAAGGAGGCTGGCCGGCGCCATCGCCACGATATTGCAGTTGTCCGGCGGCGCTGAAAGGTCGAGGGGATTGAGCGCGCCGTCCGCCTGGTAGCTGCCCTGCCTTTCCCTGGCCTGGCCGGAAGCTACTACATCGAGCCGCGCCTTCGCCATCCACTTGCCCAGCCTGATCCAGCGGGGCAGCGCGACCTCACGCTCGCTTACCACGAAGAATTCAAACCGGCTTTCGGGCGCCAGTTCTTTGGCGCGTCCGAACACTACCTGGTTGGAACTGATCTGGGGCATGAAGTTGTAGTAGTGTACATTTGCCATTTTGAATGTGTGAAACGCGAAGGTGTAGCGCAGGGGGTACGCGGGCGTGATGTATACCCCTTGCTCATTCAGTCTCCCCAGGTCTTCCCGGTAGCGGGGTACCTGGGTGAGATTTGCGTAGGGTGCCTGCGCCAGCCCCAGGGCATAGGTTAGCCCATAGTTATGTAGATACCTCTCCGTCTCATAAAGCCGCCCCATTTCGCGCGAGGCATAAAAGAGGAAATCGTGTAACTCCAGGTGGCAGATCGTGATCAACATAGCCTGCTCCTACTTTTTGGCCTTTGCTTCTTTCGCGCCGACGCCATAGGCCTGGGCATACCTGTTCGCCTCGGTATTCGCTTGCGCCAACACGGCTTTCAGGCGGCCTTCGTCGCTGGTCAGCGCTCTGACCTCGTCGAGCAGCGTTTTGAGGCGCTCACCATCATAGAGATGCGCGACAATGCCATCCTCGCCCAGCAATGCCGGTATGACCGTCTCCATAGCTTCAAGGACGGCTGACTGCGATAGAGGCGTTTTGGCGCGCTGCTCCTGTGACAGGGCGTCGTAGATGGTCTGCGTCAATTGCAGGTTCGAGAAGATTTCGCCGTCGGAGAAAACCACGCCGGTGATATGGTTCTCGACCGTGCCTGTGCGCGTGTTCTGCGCTCCATAGCGCCTGGTGCGCAGGATATTGTTCAAGACGTAGAGGAACTCGGCCTCCGTCGGATCTTTCATGGTGACCACCGAGGGGAAGTACACCTGTGGCACCACGTAATCCTGTTCGCCCAGCGCGGTCTTCATCTTGCCGTCTTCGGTCATGGTGCCGTTCTCTGAGGGCGCGTTAAAGGTGAACTGCTGGTGCGAGGTATCATAGCCGGTGATCGAAAACGCCGAATCGACCTGCACCTTGGAGCGCTCTGACCCCTGGTCGCCAATGGCAAAGCCATAATAGATGCAGTCGGGACAGCGCTTGCAGAAATCCTTGCTATTGTATTTGCAGTCCTCTACCAGTCCATAGCGGCGCAGCAGTTCCCGGCCGGTCAGGCGCTCAGGCGTGGATTGTTTGCGTTTGAAGAGTACGATGCGCGTCCCCACAGTTGGCTCCCGGCGCCCCAGGCTGACCCGGCTGCTGTTCAGCTCGCCGTCGGTCTGAAACAGCGCGAACGATGTGGTCTCGCGCAGCAGCACGATATGCGCGTACTTGCCCATAGGCAGTTTGGGGATCTCCTGGTGAAAAACATCAAGGGTCTCTAAGCTATGCAAAAACATGCTGGTTTCTCTCTTTCTGTAACTTGTATGCGAACGTATTCAGATTCTTACTGCGCGGCCACGACCTCTTCGGACTCCTCCTGGAGGCCCTGCATGTTGCGCTTATGAACGTAACAGGCCTCGCAGCCATCTTTGAAGCGATTGATCCGGTTACGGAGCAGACCGCGCTCTCCCTGGCAATAATCGCGGAAGACCTCGGCGTAAAAGCCTTTGACAAAGGCTTCAATGGCCGGCGCCTGTTTGGCGTCGATATCCTTGCCCCAGAAGACCGCCCAGCCGGTTGCCTGCCGGCTGCGCACTCGGTCGAGCCAGTTTCTCAGTTCGCCCTGGATCTGCCAGAGCAAATCATCCTCTTCAACGTTCAGCGGGCTGTTGATGATGGCCTTCGCCACGATATCCACGGGTTTCAAAATCGAGTGTGACTGGTAGCCACCGTGATAAAAGACCGTGTAACGATCCACGCAACGTTCAATCTTACCCAAATCTTCCTCCAATATGTCTTGATAGATGTGTAGATATTGCTCTACATCGCCAGCATAAAACGACTCACCGCGCTGCTGCTTGCGCAGGTAGTGAAACAAAAACAGGGGGTCGGTCTCCAGATCACGCGCTATGGCGCTCAGGTGCTTCCATTCCGGTTTGCCCTGTTTGGCATAGGTATCCAGGTTGACCGTATAGATACTTGCTAGCACGCGCACCTTCTGCAGCAACTGGTTGACCCGTATGCGCTCGCCGTGTAGCAGGTGCGCCAGGTACGTATGCGGCGCGTCGAAGATCACCGTCTCGCGAAAGTCGTGGCCCGATGAGAATAGCGGCAGCACCATGTCCGAGATCACCACCTTGGTGTTGGTCACCAGCGGCAACGCCAGGGCCAGAAAGGCAGGCATGGCCCAGGTTGAGGTATCATCGCTCTCCTTGCCGGCCTTCATCCCGAAGAAGCACATACCGGGGTAACTGCCCTGCTCGAACTTGATATAGCCGCGCTCCGCCGCACTTTCTTGCGCTTGCTCCTCTGCCTCTTCCTGGGCAGTGTCCTCGTTTTCCGTGACCTCAGCAGTCTCATCCGCTTCATTATTCTCATCATAGATATAGACCGAGGGCTTTTTCTCAGAGTGCGCGGGGGCCGCGAACGCGTCCAGGCGCAGAAGGTCGCCTACTGTGATGTCTTTGCGGTCCAACGTGCGCCGGACGGTAAAGAAGTTGATATCATGGAGCTGGTCGATAATGCCCTGGACCATAGCCCCGGTTTCGGCGGTGAAAAAGAAATTCGGGTACACGGCCAGGTACTTTGTTTTCAGTGCCTCGAACTTGCTGCCGGTGAGGCGCAACTGCCCCTTTTGCAATATCTGGCGCAGCATCAGTTCAAGCGCACAGATGGCGCACACTCCGCCGGCGTTTTTGCCCGCGTAGAGTGAGAGCTTGTTCTTATAGACCCAGGGCTGGAATAGCACGGCGTTGTCAGCCTGCTCCTCGGTAGGATACGCGCTGTTGCATAATGTACAGATCAGCGTATGCTTCTTGCCCTTGGCCCCCGCGTAGCGCTCCAACTCCGCGCGGAAATCTGGCAGCGTGCTTCCTGCGCCTGGCAAGAGCGGGAGTTCGATCACGCTCTCCAGGTAGCCAGTCAGGTGATTGAGGTAGATCTGGGGCAATTGCTTGCGCAACTCATCGCCTGCCAGGCCCAGCACCAGTTGCAGGGTCGAGGTGAACACCTCAGAGAGATTGCCCTGGCCCTCGTACTCGGTGATCCCTGGGTGATCGCGCAGGTAGCAGCCTCCCAACCAGAACCAGCGGTACTCTACTCCCCCTTTGTTAGGAATGGTCCGCGCCTGTTCCCAGTAGGCCGCCAGTCCCAGGTGCTCTATTACTGCCTGCTCGACACGCTGGCGTAGCGTCTCCTGCTTCTTATCGAGCAGCCCCAGCACGGTGGCGAAAACAACCGAGAGGAAACGACCGATCATGCCGATGCGCTTCTCCCCCGCCGGGAAATCCAGTGGCAAGTCAGACGCAATCTCACCGCTGGCCTGCATCTGGCGCAACTTGGCGAATGGGATGCTTGTCACATCGTTGGTTGTGCGCCTGATAGTGAAGTCAGCCAGCAGGGTAGCATAGTCTTCAAGGCTCAAGAATTCAAAGTAGTACCC
>JALYVR010000589.1 GCA_030853145.1 Chloroflexota bacterium
TCGACGTACATCGTGCGGCTGGCAAGCACGGGATGCTTGCCGTCGCGCGGCTGGTAGCCGGCCTGCACAAGTGCCGCATGCTGGGCTTCGAAGACAGCTTCGGGGAGTTCCAGGGCCAGGTGATGGAGTTGATAGCCGGAGGGCCTGGCCCTGACCTCATCCGATTTGGGTACCAGCACGATCATCTGTGGGATGCCGGCCTGCCCCTCGCCAACTTTTAGAAAGATATTGGCCAGCGCCGGCGGCGAAATCACCTCCAGGCCCAGCAGGTCGCGATAGAAGTGGAGCGCGCGCTCCTTATCGGCCGTCCAGAGCACAATTTCAGAGATGCCAACAACGTGTTTCATGACGATCTACCTCTGCTTGCGCTGAATTATTATGGGTAGTATCTCATACCAGTGTATGGTTGGCAACGACCGCAGAGTTTCCTCTCTGAATCAGGAAACGCTAATCGACACCTGATAGCGGCTGCTTGACTGCCCCGTAGCATCGGTTACCGATAATGTGACAGTATAGGTCCCCGCGCTACTATATGTGTGATTTTCCAGAGGGTTAGTGATGGAGTCAGTCGCCCCATCCCCAAAGTCTTTCCAAATTTCCCGTCAACAACGACACTCAATAGAGTAGGTCAGCGAGTTTTTAACTAAAAAATTGTGCAAGCAATGGTAATAACATAGCCTATATTACCTTGGTACTATTTTTAAATAAACCTCGATAATAGTTGCGCTCATGTGTTTTATAGCATAATATAATGCAGACTACAAGACCTGGTAGGAGGTTCAGCCATATTGTCTCTTTGTTTATGTAGTTACGCATAGCTATAGCAAGGAGGCAGAGAATATAACAAGATGTGACCGGGCGGTACATCTTCACTGGGTGTTTTGTTGTTGAAGTATAGTAGAATAGGAGCGTACCATGTCGATTCATTGTCCTCGTTGCACTTATGACAACCCCGACCAATCGAGCTTTTGTATCCGTTGTGGGGCGACGTTGCAGGGAGGTAGTATCTATAACCAGACATTCACGCCTGGACAAACGTCTTTCGCCACAGGCTCACCTGGGCCCGGCGCCCAACAACAGCAGGCATTTGCTGCTCAGGCAATCCCTAACCTTCAGGCTTCTCAGGCAGCGGCATCTTCGGTGGCGCTGGCGCCTCCCGCCCAGGGTCTAGGCTCATTCCGGCGCGCCTTCGCCGGGCATGGTACGCTTATCAAACATCACTCCTGGCTCCTGAATGGCCAACAATCAAACGCCTTAGTGGTACGCCAGGCGGTTATGGATAAAATCGGGCAGCGCAAGCTGGATAATCTCAGTCTCGTTCAGGAAAATCTCACCGATCAGAGCGTAGTAGAAGAGCGGCGCGATTATATCAAGGCGAAGCGCAAGGCGGCGACGATGTTTATTTATGTCGTTCGCGCCGGCCAGGATCTGTATATCTCACGCGCCACGACTGTGCTACCTGCGTTTAGTATGTTGCGTACAATAGCCTTTGGCCTCATCTTGTTGGCGATCTTCCTGCCGTTATGCAATATAATGGTCAGCGCATCATCGCTCAGTGCTGGCATCGCTAACTCGGGCACTGCCAATGCCGCGGCTGGAGCTGGGGTCGGGATTTTACTATCGCTAGTTTTCATGCTCTTCTTTAGCCTGCCTTTACTCTGGATACTGCTTGTAGCGCTGGGCCGTTCGATTACATCTTTCATCCTCGACAAAGACTTGTGGGTACTCTTGCGTCCAAATACGCTCACCGAGTTTCAAAGGGACGACATTGCTTTACTGGAGCACGAGACCGACGATATTATCAGGGATGCCCTGAAGCAGCTTGGTCTGGATGCTGACAAGATTGTGCCTCCCACTGATGGCTACCAGGCGAAGAGTCGTATTCGCTGGATCTAAGCAAAAGGATATCGCTATGGCAAGCACATCTCTCTTCATACACTTTATAACGCGCGTGGGGAGCGCGGAGCCGGAAGCGCTGCTGGGATTTTCATTACCGGCAGCGCCAAAAACCAGTTTAAGCGAGCAGGCGCGTCTGGTAAGCGAGTTATGGAATAGCGGCGTCTCCGCCTGGGATCTGCGTTTCGTCAAAACAAGCGCTACGGCTGACATCGCTACTGGCCTGCTCTGCCGGATCGTGCGCCCACCACAGGTCCATCCCGGCGTGTTCTCTGACTATTGCCAGGGAGTGGCCCACTACATCCAGCAGTTGTTCAGAAATTTCGGCTATGAGCTAAACCCTCTCGCCGAGCAGGCAACGTTCATGAGTTTCCTCTCGCCCTTCGATTTTCGCTCCCATGCCGAAGTCAGGCGCTATGAAGAAGAGCTTACCATTGAAGATGTGTATACTGTATCGACAGTCTATGTCACCTATCCCTGGACATGGGCAGGTCAAAGTCGCCAGCGCCTCTTCCAGGCCTTGCGCCAGCAGCAAGGCAACTGTCTTGTCAGCATCTGCCTGGAACCGACGCGGCTCAGTCCTCAAGAGCAGACCCTTTTGAGTCATGCTACCTCTGGCCAGGTGCGAAAGGGGTTATCGCAAGCTGGTCCGCATGGCAAACGCGCGCTCAAGATTTACGAGAACTTTGTCAGCCAACTACGCCAGCCGTACCTGCTACGTATCGGCCTGGCCGCATCTTCACAGCAGCAGGTAGCGCAGGTTGGGCAGGCGCTGATCGACGAACTAGATAGCGAGCGCGAGCCTGCGACCCGGCCCGTGCTCCAATTTCCCAATCACCCTTATGAGTGGCAGGCGCTCAGCCGCAGTCTTCAGCACCTGGAATGGGTACCCTGGGGCAACATCCGTATCAACAACCCGCAGACCGCGCGCCTGCGTTCCCTGCTGGATAGCCGGGAGGCCAGCATGGTCTTTCGGCTGCCCGTGGCCCAACCGGCCAGGACAAAGGCATCACAGATCAAGGTGTTGTTTGCCTCCTCCAACCCGGTCGCGAAGCCCCAACTACACCTGGCAACCGACCAACTACGCCTGGCAAACGAAGAGCGCATTATCAAGGAAGCGATTAAGCTCAGTCGCCACCGGGACCGCATCGAACTGAGTACCTGTCCCGCCTCCACAATCCATGACTTCAGACGTTCCCTGCTTGAGAACGAATTTCAGATCGTGCATATTGCCGGACACGGGACTGACGAAGGACTTGTGATGGAAGATGAACAGGGGCGGGCGCGTATTATCCCGCCTGATGCCCTGGCGGACCTCCTCAAAAGGTATAGCAAGACGCTGCGCTGCGTTGTTCTCAATGCCTGCTATAGCATCGCGCAGGCACAGCTTATCACCTCGGGTATCCCTTTCACGATTGCCATGGAAGGGGAGGTGGGCGATGCCGCAGCGCGTGAGTTCGCGCGCGGATTCTACGATGCTATTGGGGCGGGCAAGGATTTTGCCTTCGCCTACGACGAAGGCTGCCTGACAGCGAGGTTGGAGGCACCGCACTCGCTATTCAACGCCAGGCTCTTCACGTCGTAACCGGTTGTGTGGCCTGTGCCATAACCTGCCATCAGGGCGGCACACCCGCTCGCGCTTTATGTTATAATGAACCTCAATTCTGATTCTATCCAACAACCTCCAGGGACGGACGCGGTATTCCTCATGGAAAGACGAGGTGAGCCGTTGCTTCTACACGTGAGGGATATCGAAAGAAAGAGTGGAGGGGCTATTATGAAGCCACTTGTTGCCATTGTGGGCCGACCGAACGTCGGCAAATCCACATTTTTTAATCGTATGATCGGGGAGCGCCGCGCCATTGTGGAGGACCTACCGGGCACCACCAGGGATCGCATCTATGGCGATAGCGACTGGAACGGGCGCGAGTTCATTCTCAT
>JALYVR010000590.1 GCA_030853145.1 Chloroflexota bacterium
CCTATAAAGGACATACTAGCTTCGTGTATGCCGCGGCCTGGTCACCGGATGGCAGGCGCATCGTCTCTGCCGGCGACGATCACACGGCTCAGGTCTGGGATGCTACCAGCGGACATCACTTGCTGACCTATAAAGGACATTCCGACGCCATCTTTGGTGTGGCGTGGTCGCGTGATGGCAAACGCATCGCTACCGGGAGCGAGGACCATACAGTGCAGGTGTGGGATGCCGCCAGCGGCAAGACGCTGCTGACCTATAAGGGGCACACTGCCGGAGTCAGGCGCATTGCCTGGTCGCCGGATGGCAAGAATATCGTTTCGGCGGGCCAGGATGCCACTGTGCAGATCTGGAATGCCAGCACAGGTCAGCACGTCTTAACATATAAGGGGCATACAGATCCCGTATGGGCCGTGGCCTGGTCACCGGACGGCACGCGCATCGTGTCGGCGAATGCCATCTGCTGCACCGATCATACCCAGGATTCGGTAAAGGTCTGGGATGCCACTACTGGCAAGACGCTGCTAACCTATACTGGCCACCCTGACGAGGTCTATGCCCTGGCCTGGTCCCCCAATGGGAAGTATATCGCCTCAGGCGGTTTCGATCAGAAGGTGAAGATCTGGGACGCCACTACTGGCAAGACGCTGCTGACTTTTGGGGGTCATGGCGATTGGGTATGGGCCGTGGCCTGGTCGCCGGAAGGCACGCGTGTCGCCTCGTCGAGCCAGGATACCACTGTGCAGGTCTGGCGGGCTGTGTAATAAGAGAGCTTTTTCTGTATTGCCAGTCTTGTGAAGGAGAGGAGAGATCATGAAGTGCCTGAAAACGAGATGCGTTGCTGCTCGTGGCGTGTATAAAGCAGTATGGCTAAAGATCGTGCTTGGTAGTTTGTTGCTAGCAGGCTGTACCACTACGCCGCCTGCTCAATCTCCCCAGGCCGGTAGTACGCCATCGTGGACGCCTTCAGCACAGTCGCAGATAAACTATGAACCGATCAACAGGCCTCTCTCTACTACGGGCTGTGGGCTGGCTTCACCGATTGCCCCCGGTCGCAGCGCCGATGTGACGATTGTGTCTCATCCTGCCGTCTCGGAGGGTCAGCGCACGCGTACCTATCGTGTGCATGTGCCCACAATCTACGAGGCTCACCAGTCTGTGCCTGTGGTGCTGGTCTTCCATGGCTACACGGGAACGGCTACTGGCATGGAGCAGGGAAGCGGTTTCTCTCAACTTGCCGATCAGGAGAACTTCATCGCGGTGTATCCACAGGGCCTGCCCGATGGTGATGGCGGTGCGCCCTTCTGGGCCAGCGTCGGCCCCATCGATAATGGCGTCGATGATGTGCTCTTCGTGAGCGATGTCTTGAGCGACTTGCAGAGGAAGTTCTGTATCGATGCGCGGCGTATCTATGTGACCGGCTTCTCGAATGGAGGTGGCATGACAGGTTTTCTGGCCTGCCGCCTGGCCGGGCGTATCGCGGCCTTCGCGCCGGTTTCAGGCAATTTCTACAATCCTCCGGGTGGTTGTTCTCCCGGTCGGCCCGTACCGATCCTCGATTTTCATGGCACCGCCGACCACGTTCTGCCTTACGACGGCATACCTACAAGCGTGAATGCTGCCTGGCCCCTGCCGCCGATCTCCCAATGGCTCCAGACCTGGGCCGCGCGTAACGGCTGCACCGGCGGCCCGACCATCTTCTTACGTGAGCCTCGTGTCACAGGAGAACAATGGAGCGGCTGTCGTGACAGTTCCGTTGTGATCCACTACCGCATCGAGGGCGGTGGCCATTCCTGGCCTCCAGTTATCGACGGGCGCTCGCCAGCCAGCGTCATGTGGCGTTTTTTCCAGGCACACCCGCTTGCATAATTCATCGGTTGGGAATGAGATTCCCTGGTTGTGTTGCATACAATACTGTATATCCACATGTCGTGCAGGTTAATACCTGGGAAGACGAAGTATTTGACTTCTTATTTTTACCAAACGGGACAATGTTCTATGTCTAGATTGAACGCTAATGCGGGATTTAAATCCAACGTTGCAAAGGAAAATTATTCAACAATCAACAGTCACGCCGAACCGGACGGCAGATGAAATGCGTAGAGTTTATGGTCGAGTGAACCAGCATAGGCCACTCCATCAGCGACTGCCGACGAGCCAGTAGACAACTGGTGAACTTTTACGGTACAGTACTAGCACGCGAAACAGGAATTGTGGGAAAGATTCTAGCAAAAGATGTGTACACTCTTGGCCCGTTATAGCTGGCTCCCGGTGTTCCTGCTTGTACTGGTAGGGATTGCTACCCCTGTGCCGCCGGTGCATGCTGATGGGGGAGCGCCGAACCTGGCGTATGTATTTGGCACAACCCAGGGCATCAGCGTGATTGATGTGGGGCAGGCCAGAGTGACAAAGGTCATCGCGCTGGCGGGCGATCCGCACTCCATCTTGCTCAGCCAGGATGGGCGTTTTCTGTACGTAACGCAGCCGGCGTTGGGTTAGATGAGTGTGATGAACGCTAAGACGGGCCAGCCGGCCTGTAGTGTGCATCTTCCAGGCGTGCCCGCGTTGCTGGCCCTTGATCCGAACAGTGGTGTGCTTTATATAGGGGGTGGAGCTGCGACGAGTGTCAGCGCTCTTGACGCCAGCACCTGCGCTATCCGGCGTACCTTCCAGACCGCTGGCCCCGTCTATGGCCTGGCGCTGGCCCTGCCTGTAGCGAATCTCCCCAGTGACAAAAATGCGCAGTTGTGGGTAGCGGGAACTGCCGGGCTGACAATCTTCGACGCGCGCACCGGGCAGAGCCTGGGCACCGTCGCGATTCCTGGTGGCCCGCAGTACCTCACCGGCCCTCCTGGCACGATGATCTATGTCACGCCTCATCAGGGAAGCATCGATGCCGTGAACATCCAGACGCGCGCTGTCCAGCAACTGCTTTCAGGGGGCACATTTGGCCCGATGGATTACGATGCGCTGACGGGCGAGGTGTATGTCCCCGATCAGCAGCATAACCAGCTCGATGTGCTATCGCCGCTCAACGATGGCACAAATACGCCCCCCAAAGAACCCGATCGCGTGATTCGGACAGGGGCTCCACCTGAGGCGGTGGCGATCACCGTTGATGGGCTTTGTCGCGCTGCAAGGGGGCAAAGTCGCGATGCTTGACCTGATTAGACGTATCTTTGTGTATACAGTTCAGGTCGGGGGTACGCCGCATTTTGTGATCACCGGGTTCTCTATGGTTGTGCCCTGCTCCTGATCGCTGTACTGATTATCATGTTGCTACTGCTGCGCCGTCAGAGGCCGGGAACTGGCGTCTATAAGCCACCTTCACGTGTACCGTAGGAGGGACGTGGCGCGCGGGCCATAGCAAGGTATGATGTAACATGGCGGGATATGGCTCCTGTAAGAGGCGCCACTACACATAGAGCGTATCCAGATGGGTTCAAGCCGAGCGCAGCGCGGAAAATGTCTCAAGGAT
This sequence comes from Chloroflexota bacterium, assembly GCA_030853145.1. Taxonomy (GTDB): domain Bacteria; phylum Chloroflexota; class Ktedonobacteria; order Ktedonobacterales; family Ktedonobacteraceae; genus JALYTT01. The sequence goes on from JALYVR010000590.1 coordinate 3,476, forward strand.
GGGCCAGACGCTCGGCGGCCCAATACGGCGCCAGCGCTCGTTCCAGTCCTTGCCGCGCCTGTCTGGCGACGGCGGGCAGCGGCGGACATAGAGGCCGGCCTGCTCAAATTCGTCGGTGAGCCGGCGAGTTGCGGCTGTGCCGCCTTCATCTCCATCCAACGCCAGCACGACAGCCTTTACCTGCGGGAGAAACCAATCGATGTGTGCTGCCGTGCCTACCAGGGCCACGACGTTCTCTGGCGCCAGGCCCGCTGCGAGCAGCGTCAGCCGGTCAAACGCGCCCTCAACCAGGATGATATGGCTGGCGAGGCGATCAGGTTCGTAGCCGAACCAGCCGGCGGGATTGGTCTTGAT
>JALYVR010000050.1:0-5632 GCA_030853145.1 Chloroflexota bacterium
CGCGGCACTGCTCAGGTGACATATACTCAGGGGTGCCTACGCCCGCGCCTGGTCGGGTGAGTTGTTCCTGGGTGCTGGCCAGCACTTTGGCGATGCCAAAGTCAGAGAGAATCGGCCGACCGGCGCGGTCCATGAGCACGTTCACAGGTTTAATGTCCCGGTGGATAATGCCGTTATCGTGCGCGTATGCCAGGGCATCGGCGAGCTGGCCGAAGATACGATTGGCCTCCAGGGCATCCATGACCCGCCCCGTCTGGCGCAGGTCGTCGAGACGCTGCTTTAGAGTCCCTCCATCGACCAGTTGCATCACGATGTAGAGATGGCCATTCTGCTCGCTCGCGTCATGGACGGTGACGATGTTGGGGTGAGAGAGCCGCGCCACCAGCCGGGCTTCGAGGTTGAAACGTTCAACGAAGCTGCGGTCGGCGGCATACCAGGGCGGCAGAACCTTCACGGCGACCTCGCGATCAAGGTTCTCCTGGTGTGCGCGGTAGACACGAGCCATGCCTCCCTGTCCAAGAGGAGCCAGGATTGTATAGTTGCCGAGGGTTGCACCGATCAGCTCATCTTGTTGCACAAATCACCCCATGATAGGTACAGCACATTCTTGCTGGCACAAGCCGCCAGGCCTGCTTGCTAACAAGCAGGCGCGTTGGCACCCTGGATGAACGGCCGCGAGGGCCACCACACTGGTACACGGCTAGCGTTTAGCGAAGACCAGGACGGTCTGCCCAAGTTGGATTTTATCGCCCTCTTGCAAGGGATACGTCTGGTACTTATTTACCATTTGCCCGTTGACCTTTGTGCCGTTGGCGCTGCCTTCGTCCTTCAAGGCGTAGTTGCCGTTGCCCATATTCACAATAGAGGCATGGAGGCGTGAGACGGCGAGATCTTCGAGGAAGATATCGCTTTCACGGCTCCGACCAATGCTCAAGGACTCTTTGCGCGCCTCATAGACGCGACCAGGCTCTTTGCCTTCTTCAACGCGCACAATGCCGACGCGGCCCTGGCCGGTTCCCTGCCCCATGGACGGAGAACCGGTACTGCGGAGCACCGTCTTATCGGCGTCGCCATAGGGAGGGGCGGTCATATCCTGCTGCATCCCAGGGGCGCCCATGCCTGGGTTGCCGAAGCCCTGCGGTCCGGCGCCTGGTTGTTGCCACGAGGCCAGGGCTGGGTCACCGCTCGAAGGAGTAGATGGAACCTGGCCCATAAAGCCCCCTGGCTGACTTTGAGATGGCGCTGCCTGGGGAGCTGCCCACTGCGGTTGCTGTTGAGCGGGCTGCCCTTGCGACCAGGGATCTGCTGTCTGGCCCTGCTGACCCCACGCGGGGGTTGAACCGGCACCGAAGCCGGAAGAGGCGCCTTGTGCCGGGGCCGTGTTGTTTGCTCCCCAGCCGGCCGCACCTTGTTGCTGGGCCTGAGGTACCGGCTGCGCCCACGGGTCCTGTGTCCCCTGGCCTCCCCAGCCGGCAGGTTGTTGTTGCTGGGCGGGACTCTGAGTACCCCAGCCGGCAGGTTGTTGTTGCTGGGCGGGACTCTGGGCGCCCCAGCCAGCCTGCTGCTGATCGGAGTTTTGGGCGCCCCAGCCAGCAGGTTGCTGATCGGAGTTTTGGGCGCCCCAGCCAGCAGGTTGTTGGGAGCCGCTCTGGGAGTTCCATGCGCCGGGTTGTTGCTGGGCAGGACTCTGGGTGCCCCAGCCGGCACCGGCAGGCTGTTGGGAGCCGCTCTGGGAGTTCCACCCGCCGGATTGCTGCTGCTGAGCGGGACCCTGGGTGCCCCAACCGGCAGATTGCTGTGAGGCGTTTTGAGCGCCCCAGCCAGCAGGCTGTGCTCCCTGCCCCTGGCCCCAGGTGCCATCGGCTGGGCTGACCATACCCGCTTGCTGATTCCAGCCGGGCGCGGCCCCCTGTCCCTGCCCTTGCCGCTGCCAGTCTGCCGAGTTGGAGGCAGCCGCATTGGCGCGTTTTTTCGATTTTCCGCTGCTGCGGAGAAGGAAAAATCCTCCTAACCCGATCACTAACGCCAGTATCAGAACGGCGATAGGAATGACAAGCGGGTTAGAGAAGATGCTAGCAATGACTATGAGTGCGAAATCTAGTCTCATGTCGTTCACCCCTCTGAGTTGTAGGAGTGGCTCTTTCTTCCAGTACCGTACCCTCCAGGGTGGCTCCTACACTTGGAATTTAGCTCACTACCTCAGTGTAATTCAAAACGTACCTCAACGCTGCCGAAGCGCAGGACATCTCCATCTTTGAGCGCGCGCTCTTCGTGTGGTGTTAAGGTTACTCCATTCAAGCGAGTCTTATTCAGGGCGTTGAGGTCTTCGATGGTAAACGTTTCCTGCTGATTTCGCAGGTAGGCATGCCTCCGCCCAACCGTCTTGTCTGCCAGATTGATCTCAGGATAGATTCCCAGGATCGGATCATGGCGACCAACAACCATCAACTCCCCATTGAGTGGGAAGATCTGCCCGCTGGAGAGCACTACGAGGCGAGCATGTTTTTGTGGTGTTGGCCTGTTCGCAAGACCACCATTCCCCTGTCTTTGCGCACGTTCAGGCTCTATCACTCGCTCCTCTTGCGGCATAGCCTGGACGAGCTGCTGTAACTGTTCAAGCGCCGCCATGAACTCTTGCGGTGTCTGGTAACGGTCCGCCGGTGTCTTGGCCATAGCTTTCTGAAAAAAAGCATCCATCTCCGCTGGCAGGCCATGCCGCAAGCGGCTGATCGCAGGCACTTTCTCATTCATATGCTTAATGACAATATCAACGGCGGTTTCACCCTCAAATGGGGGATGGCCTGTCAGCATCTCAAACAGGACGATAGCCACTGAATACAGATCGGAGCGTGTATCCGCCGATCTCCCACTTTCCGCCTGCTCTGGCGCGATATAGTAGGGTGTGCCCATGAACACGTTGGACTGTGTCAGCGTCACTGTCTCCCGGCTGCGCGCCAGCCCGAAATCAGTAATCTTTACGATATCGTTACTGTTGATGAGGATGTTCTGCGGCTTAATGTCGCGATGCACTACCCCGTGCTTGTAGGCGGCATCAAGCCCTTCAGCGATCTGCCGGGCGTACTCCAGCGCGCGCCCTGGCTCTAGCGGACCATGGGTAATCGTATGGTACTTTAGGTTTTGACCGTCGATGTAGTCCATCACAATAAAGTGTACAATATCGTCCTCCCCATAGTCGGCGATCTGCACAATATGGGGATCATTGAGATTCAAGAGGATGTGCGCCTCTCGCTCGAAGCGTGCCAGTAGCTCGCTATCATTCGAGAGTTCAACATGCATAGCTTTCACCGCGTAGATGTGGTTGTTCTCCATATCCCGCGCGATATAGACTATCGCAAAATTGCCCCGCCCTCTCTCGTCGATGAGCTTATAACGATCCTTGATGACACGTCCTATCATGTCACCGTTCATGGCGCAACTCCTACTCAAAGGCTATTCCTCGCGGCTATTATACATCATTCAGGGGCCAATGTCATTGGGGACCCCTTTTCGGGTTCCGCCAAAAAGGGGAGCTGCCTGCGCCTGGTACACAGGCTATACCTGGATGCAGCGAACAAAAAGAGGGGGCAAGTACGGAGAATGACGGTTAATAATACTCAAAGCGCAGGTCCATCTCTTTCCTGGTACCCACGCGCACGATATCGCCCTCTTTCAGCGGATACTCCTTGTTCGGCTCCAGGATCTCCCCGTTGAGGCGCGTCTTATTGACCGAGTTGAGGTCCTCGATGCTGAATGTTCCCTGGCGATTCCAGACGCGGGCATGCGAGCGTCCCACCAGCTTCTGTTCGTCCAGCAGGCTGATGTCCGGGTAGATGTTCTGTGTCGGGTCGCGCCGTCCGATCATCGTTGTCTCGTTGATTAAGAGAAAGGCTTGCCCGCCGCTTACCAGGACGAGGCGCGCGCGCTTTTGCGGATCAAGCAGTTGCCCCAGGTGCTCGAGCGCCGCCAGGAATTCGGCAGGAGTTTGATAACGCTGCGCCGGCTGCTTTGCCAGCGCCATCTGGAAAAACTGGTCTATATCCGGCGGCAGGTCAGCGCGGAAATGGCTTACCGGCTGGATGTCCTCATTTTTGTGCTTGATAAGGATCTCCATGACGTTGTTGCCTTCAAAAGGCGGACGCCCGGCGAGCATCTCGTAGAAGATGGTGGCAATTGAGTAGAGATCCGAGCGTATATCCGCCGCGTGCCCGCTGTCAATCTGTTCCGGTGAGATATAGTACGCGGTGCCCAGGAATTCGTCGGTATCAGTGATCGTCGGAGTCTCCTGGCTGCGTGCCAGCCCGAAGTCGGTGATCTTGATCTCGCCCTTGTTGTTCACAAGGATATTTTGTGGCTTGAGGTCACGGTGGATGATGCCGCTGTTATGGGCTGCATCCAGTCCTTCGGTGATCTGCCGCATGTAATTCAGCGCCTGGCGTATCTCCAAAGGTTTGAAGTTAACCATAACATACTTGAGGCTCTGACCATCGATATAGTCCATCACGATGAAATAGATGCCACCCTCTTCGCCGTAATCGATCACGCGCACAATATGCGGGTTATCGATGCTTAAGGGCAGATAGGCCTCGCGCATGAAGCGGGTGACGACCTCGTGATTGCGTAAGAAGTTAAAGTGCAGTATTTTGATGGCATACAGATAGTTCGTTTGCAGGTCGCGCACGATATAGACTGTCCCAAAGGTGCCCTTTGCCAGTTTATCGATGAGCTTATAGCGGTTTCTGATCGTACGTCCCGTAAGGTCGTCATCTGCCATATTTTGTCCTGCCAAGAGTATACCCCTCGCGGCTATCAAGCCATAGTTGAGCGCTACTGGTTATTTTGCATCTCCACTATAGCATAATAGCATAAAAACGAGGAATACTTCTTGCCTGCTGGATAGGTTGTGTAGGGGCGCCGCCGGCCTCATTCGTTGATACTCCATCACTATCGAACAGCCTGAAGAAGGGAAAATGGAGCATGTGTCGGCCTTGGAACAGGGCACCCGCGAGGGAGTGCCCCCATAGGCGTTAACGTAAGCCACTCCCTACGAACACGCCGCTTTCCGCTCGTGTTCATGTCTTACGTCTATGCCTCTGGGGCGAGCCACGCCCTACGGAGTGGTTTTGCCCGCTAACATCTCTACGAATAACTCATATGTTTGTTTAGCGATGGCTTCCTGGGTGAAGTTCTCTAACACGCGCTGTCTGCCCTGGATCGCCAGGCGTGTGTAGAGGGCCGGGTCGTCTAATAACTGGCGCACGCGAGCCGCCAATTCCTGCGCGTTGCCTTCGGGAAAGATCAAACCGGCGTCACCGATAACAAAGGGGATCTCGCCGGAATCGGAGCCGATCACCGGGACCCCGCAGCACATGGCTTCGACGAGCGCGCGACCGAACTGCTCAGCCCAGTTAGGACGCGTCAGCGAAGGCAGCAAGAATACGTTCATCTGACGCATCTCATCGGGAACTTTATAGCTTGGGACGACGGCTTTGAAGGTGACACGGTCGGTCACGCCCAGGTCCGCAGCCTGTCGCTCCAGATCTTCGCGCAGGGGGCCATGACCTACAAGGACGGCGCGGCAGTAACTCGGTAGGCTGGCGAGCGCTTCGATGATCAGGGGGAGACCCTTCTCAGG
>JALYVR010000050.1:5642-13874 GCA_030853145.1 Chloroflexota bacterium
ATGAAGGGATCATTGGGGCCGCGTGCAGCTCGCCCGCTGGCCGGGAAATGGATAGCGGGATCGGCTCCGAACTGGGCAATCACGCGGATCTGACCCTTGTAACCCTTGCGCCTCAGAACCTCGGCCGCCGCGTTGTTGCCTGCCTGCGCGTACTGTGTATGGCTATAATTGTACTGCTCTAGCTGGCGGAAGGGCGGCGGATACTCCCGGTAGAGGTTCTGGAAGGCGAAGAAGAGCGCCGGTATCTTCCGCTTGCGCGCCTGACGGATGGCCTCAAAGGTGGCGAAATTGTAGGGTTCCTCGTCCATATGCACAAGATCAGGCTGCACTTCGCCGATGATCCGGCCCAACTGCGGGTAATAATGGGTATGGTAGTGACCGTTAAAGACCATCGGTGTCACGATCAATTTGTAGCCTTCCAGGTAGGTGCGTTCAAGCACCTGCTTGTTACCATCATCATGGAGCCAGTATGGCGGAGTCACCGCCACCAGTTCTATATCCGGGTATTTTGCCAGTTCTTCGAGTTTCCGTTGCGCGGTCCCCAGAACGAACGCCTTTGAGATCATAAGAACACGCATGTTACGCTCTACTCCAATGGTAGGCCGCCTCGTAGGCGGCGAGAGTCTCGCTGGCAGTCTGACGCCAGCTAAATTGGGCGGCGCGCTGTACTGAGCGCTTGCGCAGGTCAGCCTGCAGGTCGCTGTCACTGAGGACACGACTGATAGCCGAAGATAACTCCTGAAGATCCATGGGATCAACGTTGATGGCCGCGTCGCCGACCACTTCTGGCAGCGAGGTGCGGTTCGAGCAGACGACTGGCGCGCCGCAGGCCATCGCCTCAAGCGGGTTCAGGCCAAAGCCTTCATAGAGTGATGGGAAGACGAAGGCGGCTGCCCCACTATAGATGGCCGGTTTGTCCTCGTCCTCCACGAAGCGGCAAATTACCTTGTCTTCTATGCCCAGCTCGGCGGCGACAGGGCGCGGATCGGGAAAGAGCGGCCCCTGTCTCTTATCGGGATTGCCGGAGATGAGCAGTTGCAGGTCGGGGTCGCCAAGCTCATGATAGACCTGGGCGAAGGCACGCACCAACTGGGGGACGTTCTTGCGCACATCGAGACCGCCCAGGTAGAAGATATAGCGCTCGCCCACGCCGTAGCGCGCGCGCGCCGCCGCCAGCAACGCCGGATCAGTGATAGGCCGGTACTGCTCGCCGGCGGCTTCATAGATAACGCGAATGCGCTCCGCTGGAAGCTTCAGGGTGTCGATGATATCCTGCCGGGCGTGCTGCGAGACCGTGATCACCAGGCTGGCCTTGTGCGCGGCGTGAGCCACCAGGCGCGAGTAGGCCTCGACCTTCGCCCCGGCGCGGTAGAGAGGCATGTGCCAGGGGATTACATCATGAATGGTTACTACGACAGGCACACGCGACCTGAGCGGCGGCGCGAAGTGGGGCACATGCAAGAGATCGGCCCCGGCCTTGTATGCCGCTCGCGGGCCGGTCGTTTGCTCCCACAGCAGCTTCTCGATGTTCTCGCTGCGCGCCGCCAGGACCGGTACAGGCGTTGCCTGGTAGGAGAAACGAGGGGGCAGAGTCGTATCCGGCGGCAGTGGCTGTGGCCCCAGCAACACATAGGTGTTCTGCTGATCGACCTCGGCCAGGGCATTGAGCAGGTGGAGGAGATACTGGCCGCTCCCACTGGCGGGTGACTTGAAGAACAGGGCGTTGATGCCGATTTTCATAGGGGCGCTTCCTTATTGGTAGAGAAGTCTGTGACACCCGCGTGGAGCCGCTGGTAGACGGAGAGCATCTGACGTGCGGACTCCGCCCAGGTATAGCGTTGCGCCTGCTGGTAGCCTTTCTGGCGCAGCTCCTCACGCAGTTGCTCGTCCTCCAGCAGGTGGGTAATGGTCTGTGCCATCGCCTTGATATCGTGCGGATCGACCAGCAGCGCCGCGTCGCCGACCACCTCCGGCAGGGAGGAGGTAGTCGAGGTAATCACAGGAGCGCCACAGGCCATGGCTTCAAGGGGCGGGACGCCGAAGCCTTCGTTGAACGATGGGAAGGCGAACACATCGGCCATACTATAGAGCGTAATCAATTCGAGATCGCTGACCCGACCAAGGAAGCGCACCTTGTTCTCAAGCTTGAGGTCCGCGACCGCGCGCTCCGTCTCTTCATAGAGCCAGCCCGGTCCGCCGGCGATGGCCAGCATGGCGGGCCGTGGCTTCCTGGATTGCGCGCGGTGGAAGGCCTTGATGAGGCCAAGGTGATTTTTTCGCGGCTCCATTGTGCCGACGCCCAGCACCAGGGGATGCTTCAGGCCAAACTTATGGCGTGTCGCGCCCAGGAGTATGGGATCAGTGATGCGGCGAAAGTGCGGTGAGACGCCGTTGGGGATCACTGCGATCTTCTCCGGCGGCGTCTTGAAGTGTCTGGTTAGCGCGCGCGCGGTCTCCTGTGAGACGGCGGCAATGACATCGGCGGCGGCCACAGCTTCGGGCACAACCTTGTTGAGATAGGCCGCCAGCGCGGGAACCGCGTATTCTGGATGTTCCAGGAAGGCCAGGTCGTGAACGGTGACAGCTTTGCGTAGTTTGCCGTCGAGTGGCGGCAGCACAAAGTCGGGGCCATGGTAAATATCGACGTTCCCTAAGAAGATGGTTGCATACAGGGGGAAGCGCCAGCGATACCAGAGGTTATTCAAGTAGCGATCTGGAATAAAGATGCTGCGACCGCGTACATTGGGCGCGTCAGGAAGCGGACGCGCCCGCGTGGGGCGTCCGCTGGTAAGCAAGGTATACTGGTTGTTATGGTCCTGCGCAAGGAGAGCCTCTACCAGGTTGCGCACATAATTCCCAATCCCTGCTCCTTGCCTGATGGCGGCTGTATAGTCAATGGCAACGCGCATGCGGCACCGTCCTAACCGGGAGGCCAGCCGAACTTACGCCCGCCCAGCAGGTGGAAGTGCAGGTGGAAAACCGATTGGCCGGAATCGGGACCGACATTAGTCACGAGGCGATAGCCGCGCTCGTCCAGGTCCAGGTCGTGTGCTAGTTTGGTGGCAACGACGAACAGGTGAGCCAGCAGAGGGCCATCCTCTTCGGATACTGTGGATATAGAAGGAATATGCCGTCGCGGGATAATCAGGACATGCTGGGGCGCCTGCGGGTTAAGGTCCGCGAACGCGATCACCTCGTCATCCTGGTACAAGATTTTGCTGGGGATATCGCCGTTTGCAATTCCGCAGAACAGACAACTATCCATAAGACATATCTGCCTTCCTAAATTAAAATATATGGGCCAACCTTTGCGGCGACCCTACTGCTCTATCAAAGTTCATTGCGTCCTGAGAATACGACTGCCCGTCTTTATACACAGCCTCGCGGCGACCCTACTGCTCTGTCAAAGTTCATTGCGTCCTTTATCATAGGGCTTGATTGGGCTTGGCAAGCGCATTTGGCTCCTACAAAAAAGGGTCGATTGAAGTTTGACAGAGCACTACTAATCTGACACAGTTCATTCGATAGGGGAGCGGGCACATCCGTGTGGACGGCCCTCGTTCGCGTAGGAGGCGCAGGCGAGCGGCGCCCCTACATCCCATGTTGCTCCGGTCCGCGTAGGGAACTGGCGCAGGCGAGCGGCGCCCCTACAAATCATGCGGTTTCGATCCGCGTAGGGATTCGGCTTGCCGCATCCGTGGGGCAGGCCCTTGGGCCTGGGAGGCCTCTGGCCGCGCACGCGAGGCCGTACACGGATGTGGCAAGCCGGGTCCCTACGCAGATGGGCTGTCACTGTTGCTGGCGGCAGTCGCCCCGGTTATCTCCGGTGTTTCGGCGGGCGCGCCTATGTTTACCGGCGCCGCTTGAGCTTCGATGCTCACTTCAGCTGGAACAGAAGTTGCTTGCTCAACATTGGCGTTTACTTCAGCCGGAACATGGTTCCCTTGCTCGGCCTCAGTGTTCACTTCAGCCGGAACAGGGACTGCTTGCTCAACATTGGCGTTCACTTCAGCAGGAGCTGCTCCGGTCGCGGTACTTTCCGCGATCTGCTCTGTCTGTGTATTTTCCTCTGCTTTGTGCCTTGAAGTCAACTCCTCCGGGTGTAGACTAGGATCATTGTACTGTGGCAGGTTCATCTCCAGGCGGATGGCTTTGATGGCCTGGTAGACCTCGCCAGCTTTCATGGAGAGCGCCTCGGCGATCTGTTTATGCACGCCGACTGGTGGCACAGGCAGGTGGGGCAGGTAGGCGGCCTTGATCTTCTCCAGGTCTTCGCCGGATCCCTTGTAGCTCTGGGTCTCCCACCAGCTTGGTATCCCCTCGCGATCGCGCAGAGCCTTCACGATCTTCTTCACGGCCGACTTGGGGATGCTTAACTCGTGTGCGATCTGCGTCCGAATCCCGTCAAACTCGATGGGTGTTGCTAGCTCCTTGTAGCGTGTCTCCACCTGTTCAACCTGCTCAGGTGTTGGCGCAAATGGCGTTGGTGGTGGAATCTTCTCGCGTTTGGGCTTTGGCGGTGCTGGCGGTCTTTGCCCGGCTGGTTTGCCCTTGCGGTCACCAGGTTTATATGGACCGCCGGGGCCAGCGGGGCCGCGTCCTGGTCCGCGACTGGGACCGCCCTCCATTGGCTGGCGCGGACGTTGCCCAAGAGTGCCACCAATGGCGCCGCCTGTCTTGTATGAAGCGGGGCTATGATAGTCGGTCTCCCGGTAACTACCGGGGCCGCGATACCCGCCTTCGCGATAGTTCCCAGGACCACGGGGAGCGTCACGGTCGCGGTAGCCGCCCGGACCCGGACCCCGCTGGCCCGTTCGTTCTGGTCCACCTCGATTGTCTCGTTCCCGTGTATCGGGGGCAGGAGTGAAAGGCAGTTTAGGGCGCGCTACCGGCGGCTCCGGCTCGCTGACTTTTACATCGTTCACGGTGTCGAGCCAGTGACTCGTTCCACCTGCTGCTGATTTGGCTTTAGGCGGTGGGGGTACCGCCGGACGTGGCGGCTGTATGCTTGGCGCCGCTGTGTTTTGCGGCGTGCCGGGTGTTGCTTTGGCTGCCAGCTTTTCTTTTCTCAATTTTTGCGTACAATCGGGGCAAGTTACTTCTTTAGCATTTGCCGACTGAAACCACTTGCCACAGTTGATGCAACGCATTTTAACTTTGCTCATTGCGTGTCTCCCCGTACCATTAAGATCTGCACTTCTCGTAATTGCGTCGGAATGCACCTCACATTTTAGTGCTTCTAGGGAGACTTGTCTACCCCCAGGGTTTTGGGCGTATTGGGCATGCAGTCGCGCATTTTTGCTCTTTTGTGGCTATTGCTGAGTAGCCGAATGGATGGTGACGCTGCCAGGCTTTCTATTCGTCTGCGAACGAGTCGTCAAACGTAGTTTTTTCGTAGACCTCTGCCACAGGGAAGTGGATGCTCAGGCTGGTCAACGCTATAGTATCGTCGTGCGTGAAGTTGCGCATAGTCCAGTGGTCTGCTTCACGGCGGTACAGTTGAATCCTCATCACCTGAGTATCAATAAACAGAATTTCCTGGACTGTTGGCATATTCTGATACAGATCAGTTTTAATGCCCCGGTCACGGGCTTTTGTGCCAGGTGACAGGACTTCAGCAATCAGGCAAGGATAACGGATAGCTTTCGTGGCCCGGCGATCTCTGAGGTCACAACTGACGGACGTATCGGGGCACAGGCAGTTTGTTTCATCTGCCAGTTCAATATACACATCTGAATTATAGACAACGCAGGGATGATGCCGGAGCTGCTCACCGAGGATTCTAGTCAGGTTCGCGCCGATGATCGCGTGATCGTGCGAGCCTCCGGTCATCATGGAGGGATAGCCATCAATTAATTCATAACGATGGTCAGGATCGCTTTCCAGGAGGGCAAAGAACTCCTCAAGGGTGATTTTTTTTGTGCTCATCGTGTTTATTACTCATCTGCCGAGTCTAATTCATCATTTTCAGCTTCTCCATAATCAGTTTGCGGCTTATTACGAGATATTGAAAAGCTCTGTTCTCCAATCTGGATGATGATTGCATTTTTTGCTTTTAGTAGCTGTATCGGAGCTAAATCCCTGTAGCTAACGTCTACTTCCTTTAATGGAATTCTTACATATTTTTCAACGAATTTCCCCATTGTAACACCTGCCTTGTTTTCAATATGCTTCCAAGCTTCATTTCCAACATATGCTCTGCCTCCATATTTAGCATATTCTGCCATTAATTCTTCTAGTCTAGTAGATAAAGTAGGATCAAGAACAAGTAGGTTAGGGATATATTTAGAAGAATAGCAATCCCTAGCAAAGTCAAGCTCTTCTCTAAATCTGCCTTGACCACTAGCCGCGATGGTTACACGCATTTTAAATTCATAGGCATTTTTCCCCTCGAGACAGTCTACCTGCCTACCAAGCGAGGGTTTATCTGTTCGCCTTATGGGAGATTTTTTAGCAGAATAAGGTATGCCTCCAATAGATGCAGCTAGAATGGGTTCAAAGAGGTACCCTGTTTCTTGCGCGGCTCTGTTGTCTATATCGTAAAGCCATTTTCTCCAGACAAGCCATGAAGCTAGTGTTTCTGATGGTATTAATTTGTATTCTAATAAGCAACGAGGTACTATTGGCTCTACTTGAGGGAGTCGTTGGGTTTCAAGAATGCGTTTAAATTTGATGCGATGCTTATGGATCTCACAAAGATTGGCAAAATATGTCTCAAAATCTTGTATTGTCTCTTTTAGCTCGATATAAGTTTCGATAAAATCAATGTTTTTAGCAATTGGTTGGTTGAACCATTCTAGAGGCACTCCATAATAACCGTTTGAAATATCAGTATCCTCTGCAAGTTTTTTGATTAGCACTGGTTGTTCTAAATCGTAAGCGACGATAGAACATAATCGAAGGAGTTCGTTATCTTCGAGACTAACTGTTGGACCCTTGCCCCCAAGGTTTCTCGCTTTATTTATTAGCATTTTGCTTCGTTGATCAAGTGTAGGAAAAAGCATTCGTTCTCTCCTTAAGTTCAGTAAGCATAGTAATGAGTATTGGGCTCTTTCCACTAGACTTTGTTGCCTCAATGCCAAGCCAACATCCTCTGGAATTTTCCTGTCGGTGCCAGGTGGCAGATTTTAGAATATGGCTTGTCAGAATCTCCATAAACATAGGTGGTATTGCATTGCCTATCTGGGTTGCTACAGAAGACCATGATCCCTGGAAATCGAACCAATCTGGAAATGTTTGTATCCGGGCACATTCTCTAAGGGTTAAGGGACGATTCAGGATCGGATGAATAAATTCAGCAGAAGATCCTGATGTTATCGTTAATGATGGATCGTTAGCTATTAAGCGTTTCAGGCCGGAAGGAGCACCTCCCCTCTTTTCAGTTGAAGTGCCATCCATTACGCGCCGGTATGACCGCCGTGTATAGCTCGGATGTTGAAGCTCTTCTGGTAGATGCTTCATGGTTTCTCCCTGCTTGAGATGCGCGATTCTTTGTAACATAGTTGCATTTAATGTTTTTATTTGGTTATGCCGAACTGGATGGTCATCCAATCGACGCAACCGCTGTTGATAGTCATTTTGTGGTTGAGTACTATAGCACACTTCATCTACGTTTGGCATTGCAGGCAAGTCGCTAATGGCGTCCATGATATTTATTTGAAGTTGTCGCCCTGGATTAAATAGTGCGGGTTGTACGAAATGGGTCTGTTCTGGAAAATCGAAATTGCAGCGCTCCAGGTTTCCAACAATGAGGACTCTTTTTCTGCGTTGAGGCAGACCGTAGTTTTCCATGTATACTTTCTTGGCTCGAACCCAGTATCCTGCTTCAAGAAAGCGTGTTGTGGCTTCAATGAAAAATAGGCCATTATTAGCTGTAAGCAGCCCTTCAACGTTCTCCATTATGAACCAGATGGGTTTTAACTCAATAACAGTATCTACAAACTTCCTGATAAGTGCGTTTCTTGGGTCTGTCCAGTCTTTAGCACCTGCGGAGCTAAATCCCTGGCAAGGAGGACCTCCTACTATCAAATTTACCTCTTCTTGCCTGAGACGAGATCTTTCCAAAAGTTCTTTAGCTGTGACTTTTGAGAGATCAGTACACCAGGTAGTGCCTTTTCCTAAGTTAGCTGAGTAGGTATCACAGGCATCTTTGTCAATATCCACAGCTAAGTTAACCGAGAGGCCGGCTTTTTTTAAGCCTAGACTGCATCCGCCACAACCAGAAAACAAACT
>JALYVR010000591.1 GCA_030853145.1 Chloroflexota bacterium
GCTATGATCAATCTCTGCCGCACGCGGCGCCACGCGCTCCAACGCCAGCTCATGAATCGCTTCGATAAGCGCCTGCTCATCCATCGAGAGATGCGACACTGCCATATAGTACTCCTTTGTATATATCTATGATCCCGCCAGGCTGGTGCGGTTAGCCTATTTGCATGCAACGATGCCAATAATAGAGTATATCATAAGAAGGGTCTGGGTAATGCTCTGACACAGGTCACGTGACGGCCCTATGTGTAGTGGCACCCCCTGGCAGGGGCGCCACTACACATAGGGCCGTAAGAACAACCAAACACAGTAGGAGCCAGACTATAGGCAAGCTGGGTCATTTCCTGGACTGCTCTTTACTCATCACCCACAACGAGCAAAGGAAGCGGGACAACGATCGCGCAGCGCGAACAGGCTGGGGGCTGTACGGGATCTGAGCATGCCAGACCGTGGCACCGGTAGTCAGACTCAAGACATAGATGTTTTCGCCTGCCGTCATTCTGCCATAGCAGCCTGCCATCCCCGATTCGCAGCGCATAGACATGATCGTCACTAACGATATAGACAACATGATCCTGAACCGCAAGAGTGCTGTCCGCTGGCAGCCGACGATTCGTCTCATACCGCCACAACGCCTTGCCGTTATCTGCTCGGAACGCCAGCACCGTCTCATAGGAGAGATCCTGTCCTGGGCGCGTCGAATAGGAAAGTGTCACCACGACGCCGTGCTGTACGTTCCTTTCTTTCAGGAAAACGCTTTTCCTGATCATCACTAAATGTGTCCTGCGCTGCCATATTGCCATTGGCGAAAAAGGTCTTCGTCGGCGGTCATCACCCCTCCTGAAACTGATACACACGAAAGAGGATACACCTGGCTATCATGCAGCCTCTAACTGTATATACAAGGGAGAGGCAATTTGGTTCAGTATCAGAAAGACACCAAAAATGGAGATGCGGCAGCTCAGGGTAGGTCAGTAGGCCCCCAGGTCATAGACGAGCAAGAGGCAGTTTCTCCATGTGTCAGAGCGCCTCAAAAAACGGCGACGCGTGCCTGTTATCCTTGCGTTCAAAGACATAACGTGATATAATAAGCACAGAACAGAGGAACCTTGAGAAAAGTGGGCATGTGGTCCACTTTTCTGTGTGCCAGGGACTTTTTTCTTTGCACTCGAAAAAATGATGTAAGCGTCTACTGGGCGACCAGCGGGAGGAACAAGGAAGGCGTATGAGAAGCGAATTTCAAGCTGCGATAGCGCAGTTGATTGCCGAAAAGGGACTACCCCGCGAAGTTGTAATGGAGACCGTTGCTACCGCCCTCCTCTCGGCCTACCGGAAGAGTTTCGGAGGCGGGGAAAATGTGCGCATCGAGGTGGACAAAAATGGTGATGTCCACGTCTGGACCGAGAAACGCGTCGTGGCACAGGTACACGATGCTGCTGAGGAGATCTCGCTGGCAGAGGCACAGCTCCTGATCCCGAACGCCGCCCTCGGACAAACCATCGATGTGGACTCGTCGTTTATATTCGAGCGCATTCCAGCGCAGACCGCCAAACAGGTCATCTTGCAGCGTATTCGCGAGGCCGAACATGAGCATATGTACGAAAACCTCAAGGATTGGGTCGGCGAGATCCGCCTCGGTACGCTTACACGCAAAGATCCCAGCCGTGGGTGGCTGCTCGATTTCGATCTTGATAAGGCTGATAAAGTAGAGGGTGTGATGCCTCCCAACGAGGAGGTCCCCAGCGAACGCTACCGCGTGGGACAGCGCCTGCGGGTCTTTGTTGTCGATGTGCGACGTATCCAGGGCCGCCTCCTGCAAATTCTGGTCTCCCGCTCACACCGCGATCTCGTGCGCCGCCTCTTTGAATCCGAGGTGCCAGAGATCTATGAGGGAACCGTCGAGATTAAGGCCATCGCGCGCGAACCCGGCAGCCGCACAAAAGTCGCCGTTGTCTCGCGCCAGGAAGGCCTCGACCCGATTGGCTCGTGCGTCGGGGTACGCGGCTCTCGCATTAATAACATCGTCCATGAACTCAACGATGAGAAAATTGATATCATCCAGTGGAGTCCCGAATCCGCGGCCTTCGTAGGTCACGCGCTCAGCCCGGTCAAACCGCTCAAGGTGGAGTTGCGCGAGTCGGATCGCACCGCGCTGGTGACTGTACAGGAGAAACAGCTCTCGCTGGCCATTGGCAAAGATGGTCAGAACGCGCGCCTGGCCGCGAAATTGACCGGCTGGCGCGTCGATGTCACTAAACCGGCCGAGGGCGAGGTCTACGAGGAACAGTTCGACGATACTCACGATGCCGCCGTGCCATCCTATAGCAGCGGCCGGCGCAATGACCGTCAGGGAGGGCGCAATGACCGCGGCGATGGCGGCCGGCGCTCAGGCGGCTCGCATCGAGGAGGAGAGCGCGGCGGAGGTCGCCATCACGGCTCACGCGGCTACGGAGAGGCCAGGGAATAACTATGGTCAAGGCAGGTACGAAACAAGTAAAACGTCCGAAACATGTGCCACTGCGCTCCTGCATTTCCTGCCAGGAAACAAAGTCGAAGCGGGAATTGTTGCGTGTAGTGCGTACGCCTGAGGGGCAGGTGGTGCTGGACCCTAGCGGGAAGAGGTCCGGGCGCGGCGCCTATATCTGCGCGCGGCTCTCCTGCTGGCAGAATGCGCTCAAACGCAACCGCCTCGAGCAGACGTTTAAGGTGGCTCTCTCGCCGGAGGACCGCGCCAGCCTGGATGCCTATATCGCTACCTTGCCCGCCGAGCCACCCGCGTAACCGTTACGCGTAGGGACGTTGGCTTCGGCTCCTCTTGCCCGCCGACAATGCCTCGCCCGCTTGGTTGGATACGTGCCTGGTGGCCCAGCTCAATCTGCGTAGGGGCGACGGCTTGCCCCGCCTGGTTAGGAGACACGCCTGATGACCCGGTGGCAGGACCAGTTGCAAGAGGAGACAGAGTAGGCTATACTGAGATATACAGCAAGCGCCAACCAGCCAGGTCCGTAAAACGTTTTACTGATATGGCCGCTGGTATCGCCTGGGACCTACTAGTTGTTACCATCCTGATCCTCGTAGGAGGCGCGGGAAGTTTTTATTACCGATAAGTTGTATGTGTCACTTTATCTCGACTCTTAACAGAGACACAGCCCCTCGTCTACAGGGCAGACGTGGTGCGCTAACGTTTGCGGAGCAAGAGCTATGAACTGAAATCCATAGCGACTACGCGCAGAAAGCGCAGTTGAACCAAACATGCCTGGCCTGCACTAGCGAGGGCTGTCTCCTCCTCCCCATTTATAGGGCGGTAGGCGACAGTCCTTTATTGTGGCTGTGAAGAGTGATTTCCATCGCCCTCTGTGGCGCATCATACGATAGAAGGGAGTCTTCTTCATGAGGAACGCATCTGAACCCTTGGAAGGAAACGAGCAGGCGAAACCAGCTCCGGCTACGACAACGAGAAGCCGCAGCACTGCTCGTCCGAAGTCAGAGAACGCCACATCAGGCAGCCAGGAGCAGGCAGGGAGGCCCGCATCCCCACCCCAGCGCCGGACGCCGGCTTCCGCGCCGACCGGCACAAATGTAGTCGCCCCGCGCCAGAACGGGTCTGGCAATGGCAATGCGCCCGCGCGGCCGCGTCCGGCGAACGCGCCCGCCTCACCCCAACGCTCAGGAGGGCCAACAAATGCTCCTGCGCAGCGGTACTCTGGCTCTAACTCAGGTTCTGGTACACCATACCCGCCGCGTCCCGCCGGTGGTGGCGGCCCAGGTTCTGGTACGCCATACCCGCCGCGTCCCGCCGGTGGTGGCGGCCCAGGTGGGCCGC
>JALYVR010000592.1 GCA_030853145.1 Chloroflexota bacterium
GCCACCCCCTCAGCGGCGAACTGTTCTCGCGCAACCGGGATGCACTCGCCAATGCGGGCTACCGGGTCATCACCATCGACCACCGGGGCTACGGCCAGAGCATGGCTCCAGAAAGCGATCCCGGCTCCCTCCAGACCTACGCCAAGGACGCACTGAACGTCATGGATCAGCTCAATGTTCCCAGCGCCATCATCGGCGGCATGTCGATGGGTGGTCCCATCGTGTTCGAGATGTACCGCACCGCCCCGGAACGCTTCAAAGGCATGCTGCTGATCGACACCATCGCCAACCCCGCCAACGTGGTGGAGAAGGCGCTGTGGGGCGGCATGGCACAGAAGGCCGTGACCTATGGTTCGCAGTCGCTGGTGGGCGAACTGCTCAAGGACATGCTCTCAGGGGTGACGCGGCTGAATAAGCCCGGCGACGCCAAGTTTCTGGGCGACATCGTAAAGCAGGCCAGCGTCGCTGGAGATGTGGCGGGGGCTGAAGCGCTCTCTGATCGCCCCGACTCTTTGCCCACCCTGGGGACCATCACGGTACCGACGCTGATTCTGGTGGGGGTAGAGGACACCGTGTACCCGCCGCCCTTCGCCATGAAGATGCAGCAGAACATCGCGGGCAGCAAGATGGTGTTGATTCCTGGAGCGGCCCACGCCGCCATTTACGAGAACGCCCCCTTTGCCAACCGCGCCATCCTGGACTGGGCGAAGACGCTGAAGTAGAGCGCGCTGAAGTCAACGGAGCTTGAAAAGTTGGGGCAGCGTAGAGCTGCCCCGCTTTTCATGTCAGGAATCACTGCAAAATCTGTGCGTACTCCTCCGTTTAGGTCCGCATCACATCAGTGCGTTTCAGGCAATCTGAGGGTGACCCGGTTTTGCGCAGATGGAGATAAGCCTCGACAATAGGAGGCACCATCATGACCCACCGCAGAATCCATTCCACTGAATTTAAACGAGATGCTGTTCAGCTCGCCCGAACGGGCGGCAACCTCTCTCACACCGCCCATGAGCTCGGCCTCAATGCCTCACTGCTCCGCAAGTGGCTGACGGCTGAACAGGAACAGGGTGAGTCTGCTTTCCCTGGTCAGGGAAAGCAAAATCTGACTCCAGAGCAACAGGAGATCCGAAGACTCCGTAAAGAAAACGAAATTCTGCGCCAGGAGCGGGAAATTCTAAAAAAGGCCGCAGCCTGTCTTGGGCAGAACAGACGCCCTTAAGGACGCTTGCCCGCTTCTTCGCCAGGGAAACCACACGCTGAGGTACCACTTCATCTCTGACCACCGTACGCAGTACCGTCTGGACGTGATGTGTCGCGTGCTGGAGGTCTCGGTGAGCGGGTACCACAGTTGGCGAAGAAGGCCTGTCTCCAACCAACAGCAATGGGATGCGCTGCTCCAGCAGCGCATCCGGGAAATCCACCAGCTTCGCAAAGGACGCTACGGATCCCCGCGCATTCATGCCGAGCTGCGCGCGGAAGGTGTGAAGGTTTCCAGGAAGCGCGTCGCCCGCTTGATGCGTGCCGGAGGTCTGCGCGCCAAAGGAAAGCGCCGCCATGTACGCACCACGGACAGTGCCCATCCTCTTCCGGTCTGCTCGAATCTCTTGGACCGTCAGTTCGACGTCCGGCAGCCCAATGCGGTCTGGGCTTCCGATATCACGTTCGTTCCGACGAGAGAAGGCTGGCTGTACCTTGCGGTGACCCTCGATCTGCATTCGCGCGCCGTGGTGGGCTATGCCATGGACGCCCATATGCCAGCCACATTGCCGCTTGCTGCCCTCCAGATGGCCGTGCAGCGTCGTTGCCCAACACCTGGTCTGCTCCATCACAGCGATAGAGGAAGTCAATACGCCAGTCGGATCTTTCAGGAAGAACTGGCCCGCTTGCGGGCCAATGGGAGCATGAGCAGAAAGGGAGATTGCTGGGAACCTGGTATAGGTGTGTCGAGTGGCGCCCGCGGCAACTCCTGGCGAGCCAGTCGTCCCCGTGGACGCCGCTTGACGCAGCAAGGTGAACGGTTCGCGCGCAATGTATGTTTTGAGAATGCGCAGAGAAGCCCGTTGGGTTTTGCCAGCTGCCTTGAGCCTCGCCAAGAAGATTCTGGTCCGCTCGTCCTGTCTCAGCCGCACGATGGCAACGATGTGCAGCGCCCAGTTTAAACGTCGATTGCCGCTGGTGTTGAGCTGCATGCGGGTGTTTTGTCCGCTTCCACGCTCAACCGGTGCTGCCCCGCAATAGCTCGCGAAATGATTTTTGTTCTTGAAGCGTTCAATCCGGCCCGTTTCACCCAGGACAATCCCAGCGACCACCGGCCCCACCCCTTGAACGTCCAGCAATGAGGGTACCAAGGAGGTCACGACCTCCTTGAGCTGCTTCTCCAGCAGCTTCAGCTGCTCATGAATGGTATGCATCACCGCCTCAAGCACGGGTCGCACAGGGGATGTGGGATCCAGCGCCGCGAGCGTCGCTTTGTGCGCCTGGTGGTCATGGGACAACCTGCGCTGTGCATTGGTGAGATCCTGCAGGTCACGCTGCTGCGTTCCCCATGCAAACCTCGGCAGATCGGGGTTGGCCATCAAGGCCCTTGCGGCGTTCTGCGCGTCGACGACATCATTCTTCTTCCGTCCCTTTCGAGCACGGTATTGGCTCGTTAACGTCGGAGGGATATGGGTCACCAGCGCTCCGCAGGTCAGGAGTTGGCTGACGAAAGCAGTAATGAAGCGGTTTGCTGCGCCTTCAATCGCCCACTGACATGGGGAAAATGGCTGAGCGAACGCATGGAGTTGGGCTAAACCCTCGGGTGTATTCGCTACAGTGAGGGACCCCAACAGCGTGCCCTGCTCGTCAAGGGCGGCCACTGTGTGGCTGCCCGGATGGGGATCAAGTCCAATGGTGATCATTGTCATCTCCTGTGCAAGCAAGACTCACCACGCACAACTCTGGCACATCGGGCCACCTGGCATCCTGGTATCTGGCGACGTAGCGCATCTCGCTTGGAATGGATGGGGCTGTGCAGTTCCCAGCGAGGCCACGAAGGCAGATAATGCGAGGGCAACATCCCTATCCAGCTTTGTTATACAGATAATGCTGTCGTGGAGAGTTTTTTCAGGGAGCCGTTCGAGGACACCATCTTTGAGAACCGCACGCTGGCCCGACAGGCCATCTTCGAGTACATCGAAGTCTTCTACAACCGCCAGCGCCGCCACTCCACACTCGGGGACTTGACACCCCAAGAGTTCGAACGCCAGGCTAAAGCCGCTTAACCTCAACTACGAAAAAGCGGGGCAGGCCCAAACTGCCGTCCGATCAGGTCGGTGACCCGCCTTGTGGTCCACGTTTCATCGGGAAAGCCGTGCTGCAGTGCACCCTCCCGCAGGAGGGTGCGGACCTGTCCAAGCTGGGGAGCGGTGAGGCGGGAGGGGCGTCCGGTGGTCACCGTGGCTTGAAGCGAACCCGTGCGTTTGAGCCGCTTCTTTCAGTTGCCGACGGTGTGCACAGAGATGCTGAAGTGCTGGGCGATCTCCTGATGGATATGGGCTCCCTCTTGAAGCCATGGGGTAACGGCCAGCCGGCGTTCTTCCAACTGGGCACGGATGTACTGGGAAGGATGCCATTCCGCCATACCAGCAGTCTACCAGTCCATACTTACGCCGTTATCAATAGGTGCGAACGGATGAGGACCGATTTCCCAGGCACAGATTCTCATTGCTGTTCTTCAATTGGTCCCTGTTCCTACTCGTCGTCATCCGTTTGCCTGCGGGGTGGACTAGACCGACCGAAGGGGGAACCTCACCCCGGCAACGCTCGGCGAGTGCTGTGTGG
>JALYVR010000593.1 GCA_030853145.1 Chloroflexota bacterium
GAATATCAACTTTATGGGCACCTATCACTGCGTCCAGGCTGCGCTGCCGGCCATGCGCCAGCAAGAGAGCGGCCATTTTGTCTTTATGAGTTCTGTCGCCGGCAAGTTGGGCGCACCCATGCTCACCGCCTACTGCGCCAGCAAGTGGGCCGTGCGTGGCTTCTCCAGCGCGCTGCGCGCAGAGCTACACGGTTCCGGCATCGGCGTCACCACGGTCTACCCGTCCTGGGTAGATACGCCCATGCTCCACCAGGAATTGGAGATCGCCTCGCAGGTGCTCAACATCCAGATCATGCTGACGGCCGACCAGGTGGCAGACGAGATCCTGCAAGCCATTATCGAGGACAGGCGCGATCTGACGTTAGCGCCCAATCCTGACATTGCGCTGATGCTCCAACTAATGAAAGATAACCCGGATCAGGCAGAGCAACTGGCTGGCGAGGCCTTCCAACAGCAAGTTGCGAAGCTTTCAGGTCAACAGGTATAGTACGTAGATAGAGACCATCCCGGCAAGCGAGTAAAAAATATGCAGGCACACGGTTATGCTAAGAGCGGTGGCTACTTCGGTCCCGACAGTCAAACCTGGAAGATGGGGGCAGAGGCGGCTCTGATGCTGGGAGGCGCCCGCGCGGTACTGATGCAGATAGCGCATCCCCTGGTCGCCGAGGGGGTCTACCGCCACAGCAGCTATATGAGCGATCCGCTTGCCCGCACGGAGCATACATTTACGCTGGGGCAATTCCTGGCGTTCGGCTCCACGACCAGGGCGCAACAGGCGGCGCGGACCATCAATCACCTGCATACCCATGTCCACGGCACGCTCTCAACGCCCGCCGGGGCGTACGACAGAGGCACGGCATATCAAGCGCGCGACCCGGAACTCTTGCTCTGGGTGCATGCCACACTCGTTGATAGCGTCTTGCTCATCTATCCCCTGCTCTTCGGTCCGCTCAGCGCCGAAGAGCAGGACCACTATTACCAGGAGTCAAAAACCATCGCGCGCCTGCTCGGACTCGCGGCCAGCGACATGCCCGCAAGTGCGGAGGACCTGCGCAGCTACGTCAATGATATGGTTCACAGCAACCGGCTCGCGGCGACGCCCCAGGCCCGCCAACTCGCACACACTGTGCTCTTCCCACCCATCCCTGACATCTTCCGCCCGCTGCTCCATCTCAATCTCCAGTTCACCTGCGCCATCCTCCCACCGCCCGTGCGCGCAATCTACGGGCTGGAATGGAGCACCCGCCAGCAACATACCTTCGATGTAGCGATACAGGGGATGCGCGCAATACTGCCACGATTGCCGATGGCGTTGCGCATGTTCCCGATTACGCGGCGGCTGATGCGCGAGGCGCTGGAACAATAAGAGAGATAGAGGGCTATTCAACTTGATTCATTTCTTCCATTCTAATCCCTTTTTCACCACATCATAAATAAGTGTATCGCCTGGAGGACGGTTTTCTTTGAGAATTTCTATTTCATCCAAATTGATCCAGCGGAATTCGCTATGCTTCGACCATTCAAGCTGTGGGTCACTGAGATCCCCTTCCACTTCTACGAGTACATCGAGTTCACGTTTGGCTTTCTGATCCGCCACCCAGTCGAATTGTCCCAGAATAGCAACAACCTGCGCGAGTTGCCGCCCCGTTTCTTCAGCGATCTCTCGATGTAATCCTTCATAGAGCGTCTCTCCAGGCTCAACATGTCCTCCAACAATATCCCAACACCCAGGGAACAGCCGACGTTCTTGAGAGCGTTTCTGAACAAAAGCCCGTCCCTGGGCATTTAAGATAACTGCTCCAATCACACATTCTCGGTCTTCGTTTTGAGCCAGATCTTGCCACGCCTGCAAACCCAAAAGATCCGGGGTGTTTGATCTCATTGTATAAATGCTCCTTTGCTCTGTGTGTTTCAACAATTTGGAAGCAAGGACATCACGTCAGCTATGGCAGCCCGGTCACCTTCACCTCCTGCGGGTGCTCCACCATGAAGCGATATTCCATCTTCTGCTCCTCGTCTGGCGCCAGGGTAAAGCGCCACTTTGCAATTTCGAGCTTTGTGCGCTCAGTGGGCGGCGGCTGGATATGCTGCACCTTCACTTTCACACGTTCGTGCTGCGAGACGGGGAGGTGATCACGGATGACTACTTCGCGGGGAGAGGCGGCGTAGTTATGCACGGTGATGCGGTAGGCATAGGTGATGCGGCGCATGCCGCTTTGCAGAATGCTGCCCTTGTCCACGGCCCGCTCGATCAGTTCGCGCTTGACTTTGATGCCATCGTCGATTCCCAGGAATATCTTGAACTTCTCTGTTGGAGCCGTCATCTTCACGCGTGTGGTGCCGACGTATTCGCCGCTCAAGAAGATGCTGGCATCGCCGCTGAGCAGGACGCGCTCGGTGGTATTGCTGATCGTCGCGCGCAGGTGGGCGTGCTCTTCAATGCCGGGCGCGCTCACATAATCGAACGAGCAGGGGAGGCCGTCGCGCGCGATGGTGGTCTTGTGAGGCGAGTTGTCCGAGGGAATATCTACTGAGCGGCCGACACGAAAGATCAGCGCGGTCCCCGTCTGCTCGACAGTAGCTGTCGCGACCCGCGCCTCCTCCGAGACCATTGAAGGCGATGTCACCTGTGTCTCCTCATCTAGAGAGAACATATCCGTGGAGGAGACCGTGTGCATGGCCTGGCCAGGTGCGGCCATGGCAAACATGGCTTTGGCCTGGGGAGCCGCCGCTCGCATCGGCACCGGCGGTGGCGGGGTATAGACAGAGAGATACCATGGATGCAGGTCGGGCAGGACCGCGGCCAGGCTGGGGCGCGCCGTCGAGAGCGCGATGGCCACATTCTCCCAGCGCTCGCCGGTGAGCTGGCGTACCACACCTACATAGGTCAATTCCACCTCGCCCTGTGCCTGGTTCTCTTGCATCTGGACGCGCACATCGTACTGGGGATGCCAGCCAGCGCCCATCACCAGGTAGGAGATCTCCAGATCAAAATCGCCCGCCTGCCCCAGGGTCACGGTGATAAGGGCAGCCAGCCGATCGGTCTGGGCATAGCCATGTCTCTGGGCCAGTTCGCGCTGTTTGGCATGGATCTCCTGCTTGATCTGTTTCAACTGCACCTCAAGGTCCTGGGCGGCCTCGGCATCGTGCAGGGCCTGACTCGCCATGAAGCTAAAGAAATCGGCACAATCCTGCGGCTTCATCTGCCCCTGCGCCAGGCCCTTGGCGAAATCCCTGGACTGCTCACCGAGAGAGCGTAGCCACTGGCGACGATCATTGAGCGAACCCTGACGCGCCTCCAACAGTTGCTGCTTTTGCAACAGCAGGTCCAGTTCCGTCTGCAAGGTCAGCAGTTCAGCCTCTGGGGGACGGCTGTAGAAGGCGGTGGCGATATCCACATTGAGGATGCGTGTCCCCTGAGGACCCTGACCGGCCGCGCGCAAAGAGTCGCGTATGAACTGGGGCAGGTTATTGATGCGTAGCTCGTGTTCTCCTGCCTCAAGCGTCACACGGCCGGCGCGTGTCACAAGAGCGCGGTCAGCATAGACGGTCACTTCTTTAATAGAAGCTTCGAGATCGACCATTGACTGTTGCCTTTCCAACGTGATGCAAAGAACACCACCCCGAACTCGTAGGGACGCTGGCTTGCCTCATAGATGTACACATACACCGAAAGGATGGCTTGCCTCACCCGTCTGGCAAACCGATGTCCATTGCTGACTAACACGGGTGAGGCAAGCCACATTGGTTGATACAAAATCACTCTCGAACAGCCTGAACAAGGGAAAATGGACCATATGTCGGGCTTGGAAC
>JALYVR010000594.1 GCA_030853145.1 Chloroflexota bacterium
TTTCCTACCACCATGGTCTTACGTTCACGCCTATGGGGCGCCCGTACATTACAATATCCCGATTATCCCAATGGGTGCTCACCTGGAGCACCCGGCTATCAACATCAGAGGCATGGTAGCATTTAGAACATAGGTTTGTCAAGAATCGTAGCATTCGCTAGCGCTTCTGGCGCGATTCCGCGCGCTGGCGCATGGCGTTATGCCTGCTGTTTCAGCGGGTCGGCCTGGCGGGCGAATTCGACGAAAAACTGAATCGAGTCAGGGTTGCTCATGGCATCCTTGCTGACGGCTTTCTCGACGGGAACGCCCAGGAACAGCTTCTTGATGGGCACCTCTAGTTTTTTGCCGCTCAAGGTACGCGGCACCTCTGTGATGGCGACGATCTCGTCCGGGACATGGTGCGGCGAGATGCTCGCGCGGAGTTGCGTCTTGATTCGCGCCTTGAGGGCATCATCCAGTTCAACGCCTTCCCTGAGTACCACGAAGAGCGGCATGTAGTAGCGCCCGCCTGACAGTTCGATGCCCACAATGAGGCTATCGAGCACCTCAGGCAGACTCTCCACCACGCGGTAGATCTCGCTGCTGCCCATTCTGACGCCCTGCTTATTGATCGTCGAGTCCGAGCGCCCATAGATGATGGCGCTGCCCGTGGGCGTGATCTTGATCCAGTCGCCGTGGCGCCAGATGCCGGGATACATCTCGAAGTAGCTCTCCATGTAGCGCCGGTTGTCGGGGTCGTTCCAGAAGAATAGCGGCATCGAGGGCATGGGTTCCGTGATCACCAGCTCGCCCACTTCGTTGATCAGCGGCCGACCCTGCTCGTCGAAGGACTCCACTTTGGCGCCCAGGGCACGGCATTGCAGCTCGCCGGCGCGGACGGGCAGCAGGATAGAGCCGCCCACGAAGGCCGAGCAGACATCGGTGCCGCCGCTGACAGATGCCAGCCACAGGTCCTTCTTGACATGCTCGTAGATCCACTGGAAGCCTTCGGGTGGCAGGGGCGAGCCAGTCGAACCAAGGCCGCGCAGGGCACTCAGGTCGTAGGTTTTGCCTGGCTCAATGCCAGCTTTCATACACGAGGCGATGTAGCCTGCGCTGGTTCCGAAGAGCGTCATGCGGCTGTCCTGCGCGAACTTCCAGAGCGTCTCCATATCGGGATAGGCCGGGCTACCGTCGTAGAGCAGCACGGGGGTGCCGATGAGCAGGCCGCCGATGAGCAGGTTCCACATCATCCAGCCAGTGGTGGAGAACCAGAAGAGGCGATCCGTTGGCCGCATATCCAGTTCCAGGGCCAGATTCTTCATATGTTCCAGCAGGATGCCGCCCTGGCCCTGCACGATGGCTTTGGGCAGGCCGGTGGTGCCGGAGGAGTAGAGCACCCAGAGGGGATGATCGAAGGGCACCTGCTCGAACGTCAGGTCCGCGTGCTCCGCCAGCAACTCCGTCCAGGGGGTGGTGTTCGCCAGGCCGCCAGTGTTGGCATCGGCGAACAGGTAGTTCAGCAGCACGGTTTTCTCAAGCGTCGGCAGCGCCTGTTGTAGCTCCGAGACGACGGGGCGTCTATCGAAAGCTTTCCCGTTATACTGGTAGCCATCAACGGCGAAGAGAATCCGGGGCTCGATCTGCTTAAAGCGATCAATGACGCTGCTAGTCCCGAAGTCGGGCGCACAGCTTGACCAGACGGCGCCGATGCTGGCGCAGGCCAGGAAGACGATCAGGGTTTCGGGGATGTTCGGCATATAGGCCACGACCCTATCGCCGCGCTGCACACCCATGTTACGCAGCGCGTTGGCGACCGAGCCGACTTTGTAGCGCAGATCGGCCCACGTAACCTCTACCAGCGGGTGGCGTTCGGAGCGGAAGAGCGCCGCCGGGCGTTCGGTGGTGGCGTTCCTGAAGACATGTTCGGCATAGTTCAGCTCGGCGCCCTCGAACCAGCGCGCGCCGGGCATGCTGTGGTCCGCCAGGACCGTAGTGTACGGCCTGGAGGCCTGGATATGAAAATAGTCCCACAGCGACTGCCAGAAATCCGCGATGTTGTTGACAGACCATTGCCATAGCTCGTCGCGGTCGCGAAAATGCAGGCCCTTCTCGCGCTCAAGCCAGTGCATATATGTCGTGATATTGGCCTGCTGCTTGTGTTCCTCAGTGGGTTCCCAGAGGGGTGTCCCTTCTCCAACTGGAGTCACCATGTGTCCAGCTCCTTTCAGGCTGCTGATGCGTTGTGTATCTCACCAAAGTGTATCATATCGCGCAGAGACGCAGGCCAGCGGCGCCCAATAGGCGTACACGTAAGACCACAGAAAGCGAAGCCGTCGCCCCTACGGCTTCGTCGCTCGCTTCCTAGCACCATTGTCTTACGTGTACACCTATTGGGCGCAGACCAGCGGCGCCCCTACGCGAGAAGGAGATCTCACCTGTCGGCGAATATGTCAAAGCTACGCGCGGCCTCGTCCACGATCATGCGCGCGATGTACAGCGAAGAGGTCGCTGCCGGCGAGGGGGCGTTCTGGACGTGGATCACATGCTCGCCATGCTGGATCAGGAAGTCATCGACCAGCCGGCCGTCGGGGGCCAGGGCCTGCGCGCGTACTCCGCTGGGACCAGGCAGCAGGTCGCTGTCCTGTAGCTCCGGCAGATAGCGCTGCAACACCCTGACGTAGGCGGCCTTGACGTAATCGCGGTACATCTCGACCATGCCCATGCGCCAGTAGCGCGCCGCCATCTTCCAGAAGCCGTGGTAGCTCAGCACCTCCCACAGATCGCGCGGATTGATCTGCCAGCGCCGGTAGCCAGCGCGCGCGAAGGCCAGGACGGCGTTCGGGCCGGCCCAGACCTCACCATCGGGCCGCCGCGTGAAGTGGACCCCCAGGAAGGGGAAGCGCGGATCGGGCACCGGGTAGATCAGGGAGCGCACCATGTGGCGCTTCTGCGGGCGCAGCAAGTAGTAGTCCCCTCTGAAGGGCACAATCTGCACCGCGCTGTGCTCCTGGCTCATCTTACTGAGCTTATCGGCGTGCAGCCCGCCACAGGTGATGACATAGCGGGCCTGGATCTCAATGTGGGCGTGGGAAGGCCGGGCGCCGATGATGGTATGATTGCCGCTGGTGGTCAGCGAGGTGACGTGGTAGCCTGTGATGATTTCGCCACCGGACTGCTGGATAGCGCGCGCGCAGGCCTGCGCGACCAGCTTGTAGTCGATGATGCCAGTGTTGGGCGAATAGATGGCCTTGATGCCAGCGGCGTACGGTTCTAGCTCGCGCAGGCGCTCCGGCCCGATCATTTCCAGGCCTGCGACCCCGTTGGCGATGCCGCGCTGGTAGAGTTCTTCCAGGCGCGGCAGTTCGCTGTTATTGAGCGCGACGATCACCTTGCCGCATAGCTCGAAGGGGATGGCCTGTTCGCGACAGAAATCCAGCATGGCGCGGTGGCCGGCCACGCAGGCCCTGGCTTTGAGGGAGCCGGGCGCATAATAGATGCCGCTGTGAATAACGCCGCTATTATGGCTCGATTGCTCGCTGGCGATGGTCGCGGCCTTTTCGAGCACTAGCACGCGCAACCCTGGACGCCGCAGCAGCGCCTCCCGCGCCGTCGCCAGCCCAACAATGCCGGCGCCAACGATGGCCAGGTCGTAATCATGGGAAGAGGGTTGGGCGGGATGTGTATTGTCCACGTGCGTGGTCCCGGTCATGCAGTGCTCCTTTATGGTGATCTGTCTATATAGAAGTATAACAAATAGCAGAAAGACGGGACATATGGATTCCCTCCGACCGCGTAGGGGCGATGGCTTGCCTCGTCCGCCTGGGAGCCGAC
>JALYVR010000595.1 GCA_030853145.1 Chloroflexota bacterium
CCTGCGCTGTTTGCCCTGAACCTGGTGAAGCTCTGGACCATCAATGAAACCGAAAATCTGGCTGGTCTTTTCTGCTTCGCGCAAGGCGTCAGTGTGCCCATCTCCAGGGGGTCTCCCACTCCATGAGAGTTCAGGAGAACTGAAGAGAGAACCCAAACCGTGGGCACTGGCAGAAAATTCAGTCCCACGGTTTTTTGTGTGCTCTTTAGCATGGCATGGGAACATTGCGCAATGCAGGAAGTCGTTTCCCAGTGTGGGCAGCAGGCGAATTATGACAGGAGGAGTCATGTATAGCCGGTTACAATAGTCTTGTACAAATGTACAACTTGACCTGTTCTTATGGACGATGTGGCAGTTATTTGAGCGCGTTATGCTGGAAGTTATGTGCGAGTAATACCTCTCCGGCTGTTTCAAAGGAGGAACACTTTTGGCTATGCATGATGTTATAGATGTAGCTTTATCGGAACATGAGCGTGTGGCGCTTGATACGACGCAGGATGCCGTGGTGATGGAAGGCGTCTCGAAGATATTCAAAAAGCCGCGCCCGTTGCTGCGCTGGCCCGGTAAGAAGGCGCCAGAGAAGAAGCGCGAGGTGCGTGCCGTCGATAATGTGACCATGACCATCAAGCGCGGCGAGATCGTGGGCATTCTTGGCTCGAATGGCTCCGGCAAATCGACGCTCATTCGCATCCTCTCGACACTGCTCATTCCCGACACCGGACGAGTGACCATCTTTGGCTACGATGTCGAGAAGGACGAGCGCATGGTGCAACGACTCATTAACCGTGTCAGCGTAGAGGCTTCGTTCTTCAAGAAGCTCTCGCCGATGGAGAACCTGATCTACGCCGCCCGGCTCTATAACATGTCCGCCGCCGAGGCCCGGCCCAAGATTACGAGTATCCTGCTGCGCCTGGGCATCAAGCCTGATCGTATTAAGCAGCCGCTGGAGAACATGTCGCGTGGCATGCAGCAGAAGGTCGCCATTGCGCGCGCCTTCCTCACGGCACCGATCGTGCTGCTGCTGGATGAGCCGACGACTGGCCTCGATCCACGCTCAAAGATCGACGTGCAGACCTTTGTCAAAGAGCTGCGCGAGGTGCATGGCGCGACGATCCTGATTACCACGCACGATATGGACGAGGCCGAGGCCCTCTGTGATCGTGTGGCCATTATCGATCAGGGGCGCATCGTGGCTCTGGGTGAGGTGGCTGAACTCAAGCGCGAAGTGGCCCGGCGCATGGGAGGCAGCGCGGAAGAGGTAAGCATGCACGAGGTGTTTATGCACTACACGGCGACACACCTGATTACCGAAGATGACGTTCAGCGCTACGGAAGCTGGGAGAAAGCCTTTGAGGCCTTCGAGGCTCAGCGCGAGGAAAACGAAGAATAGGAAGAAACCACGCTTATGTCTAGCATCATGCACCAGGGGCGCGCGACGTACGCCTTTTTTGAACGAAACTGGAATCTGACCAAGCGCTACTGGGCCTGGGAAGTCGTGTGGCTGGTGTACAACATCGTAAACGCCATGTCGGTGACCTACATCGGCGCCAGCGCGCAGTTGATTACCAGCACGAAAATTAATACCAATTACCTGATCCTGTACCTGCTGATCGGTACCTCGGTCTGGTCGTATCTGAGCGTCACCTTTGATGGCGTCACCGATATTATCAATATGGAGCGCTGGGAAGGCACCATCGAGCATACGTTCATGGCCCCTATTTCACGCTTTACGCATATGGTAGGGAGCTGTATGTACGCGGTCGCGCACGGCCTGCTCTTTACCTTCATCCAGTTGATCGTGATCGGCCTCTTCTTCCACATGGACCTGGGCCATATCAACTACCTGACGGTCACCTTTATGTTGCTGGTTGGCAGTGTCTCGTTTATCGGCTTTGGCATTGGAGCTGCGGTCTTGCCGCTGCTCTACACCGAGAAGGGCATGCAGATGTCCTTCATCGTGCGCGCGATCATCCTGCTGGTCTCCGGTGTCTACTATCCGATCAAGGTCCTGCCCTTCTGGATGCAGCCGCTGGCGCGCATCTCGCCGGCAACCTATGTGCTTGAAGGCTTGCGCGCCGCTGTGCTGAATAACCAGGTGATCTGGTCGCCTCAGATCTGGAGCAATACCTGGCCGTTGATTATTACCGGCATCGTCAGTATTCCGCTCAGCGTCTACATCTTCGGCATTGCCGAGCGCTTTGCTAAGCGCACAGGCCGGCTGAAGCGAAATGGCTAGCGTGATTCCTTATCTTATAGGCGAAAGGAGAATACAAGAAGACAATGACAACTATAGATACATTGCCGAAGCGCTTTCTGGTCCGTCGCCCCGCAATGGACGACCTGGAGGCCGTGTACGAGCTGATGGTGGCCTGTGGCATCGAGGAGGATGGCTCCGTTGACTTCCCGCTGGATGTGGTGCGCACCATTTGGGGGATGCCCGGCTTCAATCTGGCGACCGATGCCTGGATGGTGCTCTCTCCTGAGGGACGCATCGTGGGCTACGCGGATACCGAGGATAGGGAGCACGCGCGCATCCTCTCGTTTGTGCGCGTACATCCTGAGTATTGCGGGCGCGGCATCAGTACATACTTGCTCGGACAGGTCGAGCAGCGCGCGCGTGAACATATTCTGCTGGCGCGTCCAGAGGTGCGCGTGACGCTGAGCGTTCAGTGTAGCCATACCAACGCGGCGGCGGGACAATTGCTTGCGCGTGCAGGCTTTACACCAACGCGACACCACTGGCGTATGGAGATTATGATGGATGAACCTCCGCGCGCCCCACAGTGGCCTGAAGGTATTACTGTGCGCACGTTCGTCCTGGGACAGGATGAGCGCACGACCTTTGATGGCACCGAAGATGCTTTCCGCGATCACTGGGGACATATGCCCTGGAATTACGAAGAGTGGCAGCATCGGATGGTACAGCGTGAAGATTTCGATCCGGCATTGTGGTTTTTAGCCTTTGCTGGAAGCGAGTTGGCAGGATGCTCGTTGTGTGAATACAACATGAACATGGGATGGGTCCACCAGTTAGCCGTGCGGCGCCCCTGGCGGCGCAAGGGACTGGGCATGGCCCTACTGCTCCATTCGTTCGCTGAGTTCTATCGACGGAGGACGCGTGCGATGGGGTTGGGTGTCGATACTCAGAATCTGACCGGAGCAACCCGACTGTATGAGCGAGCCGGAATGCATGTCGCCCGGCAATATGATACCTACCTGAAGGAACTGCGTGCCGGTGAAGAACTGGCGACGCAATCATTGGTAGAGTAGCGTAAACAAACGGGCGAGACAACTATCCGCTTCCTCTTTGAACCTCGGCTGGGGGCCTGCTGGACAGAAAATAGCAGGCTCCCTAGAGAAGGACGGAGAAAACAACGGTGGCTGTATTATTAAGCAATCTCATAGCCCGTGCTCCAATAATAAACGATCTGGAAGCCGTGAGTGACTTACTCAGGGCATGCAATACAATAGAGGGTGGCCCACAGGCCAATATCCAGGAGAAGGTGGACGCCTGTTGGCACAGGCCCGGTTTCGACTTGAAGAGCGATGCCTGGGTCATTGTGACTACCGCCGGACAGTTTGTCGGCTATGCCTCTGTCTGGCAGCAAGAGCAGGGTCGCATCGACTCAACGGTCCATGTCCACCCGGCCTTTCGCGGTCGTGGTATCGGCACGCTCTTGCTGCGCCTGGTAGAGCACCGGGCGCGCAAGTTCGCCAGCGATGCACTGGCGGGCATACGCGTGGTTCTGCATCACGTAGTCAGCGTCAGTAACGAGGACGCGAAGCAACTATTAGAACGAGAGGGTTACACG
>JALYVR010000596.1 GCA_030853145.1 Chloroflexota bacterium
CGGAACAGCCTGTGCAAAGGATGTGCGACGACCGCCAACCCTCCCTGCTCGTGGATCAGGTCGATGCTGCGCTCGATGCTGAGGCCAGGAGGAATACGCTTCTCGATAAACAGGCCTAGCAGATGTCCTTCTTTTGTGTTTACCTCTTCGCCTACAACGAAGTCAAAACGATACGAGCCGCTGGCCCACAGATCGCGCGCGCGCAGCGAGCCCTCGATCACGTCGTGGTCGGTCAAAGCGATTACATTCAGGTTGGTGTTCATCTGAACATGGGTAAGGATCTCTTCGATGGTTGCGCTGCCATCGCTATACGTGCTATGCATGTGCAGATCGGCTTTCCCATGTTTGCCAGCGTAAAATGCCTGTTGGGGCGTCATCTGTCCGCGCTTCTGCTGCGTGCTCGCCGCTGCGCTCTCTGGGACACTGATTCCGTTGTTGCTGCTAGTTGTTGACATGTAGCTCCTTCTCTACCTCTGTTGGATCTGTATTCTAACCTGAAACTGCACATTGAATATATCATAGCTGTGTTAAATATCAGGCTTAACTCTTTGTAATGGTACATTTAAATTACGAATACTGCTCTCTATCCCTATAAATACTGCTGTGAGTACGTTTACGGATAGAACAGGACTATAGTGACTTTGGTATATGGGAATGTACTTATGCGTGGACATTGCTCAATCCTGTATAGCGGCATCCGCCTCTATGAGCGCCGCTCCGGCGAGCGGTGCCTCTACGACCATTGCTGGATCGCCCAGGTTCTCTAGCCATTGCAGGCACAGGTGAAAACGTTGCAGGTTGAGGGAACAGTAGACCTGCCGTCCAGCCCGTCGCGTCTCGACGAGGCCCGCGCGCCTTAACTTGCGCAGGTGCCAGGAGACAAGCGGCTGGCTAATGCCCAGCATAGCGGTGAGGTCCGTGACGGTGACATCGTTATGGCGGGCAAGATGGTAGACAATGGTGAGACGCGCTACATCCCCCAGTGCTTTGGTCATAAGTTTCAGTTCGCGCCAGTCGTTCATCTGTCCTCGCTGTTGAGACTAATACATAAAGATTTGTTTTATAAATTTGTGTTTATATTTTAGCAGCCTTTGGGAGAAGATGTCAAGGGTTCCGAACTTTTCGAGCTGCGTGAGGATGCAAAAATGCCTCCCTCTTATACAAAAGGGAGGCAGAAGTGGGTGACCAGGGAGTCGAACCCTGAACCTAGCGAGTGAAGTAGAAGCCGATACATTCTCCGGGGAGAGTGTATTCCGCCGTTTCTTCCCGAACCGGACTTGCACCTTTCAGCGCATCCGGCTCTCCAGGCTATCGTTTTCAGCATCAGGGATGCTTTTGTAGATGACCCTGCACTCCTTCCCCGTGTCTAAGGCATTACCCTTAGCCTTTGAGTACTACGAGTGCTCCGTCGCCATATATCTTGTGATACACAGGCGATCCCCAGGTTACATAGAATCTTCGGTTCGTATATAGGTACCCCTTACGTCGTTTTCCCTTGCTATGAAGGGATGTCCCCGATGAAGGCTTTATCAACGCTCTTAATTGCTCTCCATTGATAACATCAGGGTTGGGCTTACGGTGCCGTGCCCAAGGAAATGCCCATTTCCACTATGACTAGGGTTCAAGCAATCAGCCTTTACCATGTACGACCTGGCTGCCTGTCTTCTGGCCCCCGGCACGAGGGTCGTAACAGACTTTGACGCAACATGCTATTGTCCTCTCGCGCCTTTCGGGTAGAGAGTAAGTTGCTGCCTTACTCACGTTGCCTTGGTGAGACCGTGCCGCCGCACGGTAGAAGATCCTACGCCTCTCTGGGCGCACTTAAGAGTCGGTTGCTCTGCCATTGAGCTAGTCACCCATCAATGACGAAGAGAAGGATACCATATTGGACGCGGCCCGTCAAGCGTTTCCGATGAGGGCCGCGGAGCGAATTCCCTTCATACTATTGTTGTTTTTAATTCTTGCCGCCCTCGCTGCTCTCCAGCAAGGCGGTCAGAGCTTCCTCGGCCGTCTTCGCCTGGCCTATGCCGAGAATCATCTGCTCCAGGGCTGCTGGTAATAACGGCCGGCTCCTTGCCGTCCTTGGTTAAGGGCAGCAGGGCCAGGATACCCGGCCGATGCGCCTGCACCAGGTCCTCGGCACGTAACTCCCAGAGCAGGTGCAGATCGCATCGGCGACGACTTTGCGGTGCCGGTCCAACTCCACATAGAATTCCGATGGGGCCTGGTTGAGGTAGATCGCATCGCGCACTAACTAGGTGATAAAGTCCTGAGGAGACTCTCGCAGAAGCCGCTTCAACCCTTCGTCCCACAATGTTGGCACTTCTCACATCCTCCCACATACAACTACATTGATGGATGCAGTATAGTATATGCGGGCCGCAACGTCGATAAACGGGTACACGAGAAATTGTTCAACATGAGATATTCTGCTTAAAACTGGCGTATATCATTTTGACAGTTTCATGCCTCTATGATTCCCACAGGATACAAGTATGGAAGGAGAAATGGTATGTCCCAGAAGCGAGTTTTGTGCATATTCTTTATCGGTTGTCTTGTTCTCACGCTCGCGAGCTGCGCGCAAGGCGCGCCATCGGGGCGGCTCAACAGGGTACCGTCGGCAACATCCGTGCCGTCAGCGAGCCCACAGTCAACAACAGCCACGATCCCGTCAGGAACCGTGCTCTACCAGGCGGATTGGTCGCATGGGCTTAGCGGCTGGCAGGCTTCTGGCGGCTGGCAGGTGATCCACGGACAACTGGAGGTGAATTCGCCTGCGATGGCCTCGCTCACCATTCCCTACAGGCTCACGCTGACCAGTTACGCGATTGAAGTGCGTATCCAGGTCGTGCGACTCTTGCACGAGAACGGGGGCTATTTTAGTATCTTCACGCAGAAAGCGCCAGGGAGAGATGGGTACCAGGCGGGAGTGAGCGATCTCAAAGGGACAGAGCCGCGCCCAAACGGGAGCCACCCCCAGGCGCAGGTCTTCATGGACCCAACCAGCTCGACGACAATGGGTACCGGCATGCCGATTGACTATGAACCAGGTTGGCAGTGGCATACCTACCGGGTAGAGGTCCAGGATAACCAGGCACGCCTGCTTGTTGACGATGTGCAGATAGGAACTGCGAGTAGCAACGATACAGACGTACTCTCGAATAATCCAATTGGTCTAAGCACAGAGCAGACCGTCCTGCGGGTGAGCAATCTGCGCATTATTGCGCTGTAGGCGCTGGCTGTGCGGCAACTGGGAGGGTAAACGCAAAGGTGCTGCCTTGCTCAATATTGCTCTCGGCCGTGATGCGCCCACCATGAGCCTCGACGACATGGCGGGCAATCGCCAGACCCAGGCCGCTGCCACGGCCGCCCCCACCGATATAATCGACTTTTGAGCGCGCGCGATCTACTTTATAGAAGCGCTCGAAGATGCGCGGCAGGTCTTGCGCCGGGATGCCTACGCCGGTATCGCGCACAAAGAAGCGCTGGGTCTTCCCATCAGGCTGGAGCATGGTACCCAGGATAACCTCGCCGCCGGAGGGTGTAAATTTGATGGCGTTGTGCAGCAGATTGACCAGGACGCGGCCGATCTGCCTGCTATCGGCCGCAACCCGCGTCCTGCCATCGCGTATCTCGGTGCCGAGCTTCACGCGGTGACGCTGAGCCTGGGGCAATAGGCGCGCCATGGCCTCCCACACTAGTTGTTCCGCCTCCACAGGCTCAATCGCCATCGGCAACTGACCCGACTCGATGCGCGAGAGTTCCAGCAGATCCGCCACCAGGCCCGAAAGGTAATGCACCTCTAC
>JALYVR010000597.1 GCA_030853145.1 Chloroflexota bacterium
CCCCGCAGGACTAAACAAGCTATGAGTGTGTGGGCGCCTCGCATGGGGCGCCCGTTGGGAGGACATGTGTGATGGAAGTGTTTGATGCACCCGCCCCATATTATCCGTCCGAGGCGCTCTCGCTGGACGAGCTGGCCTACTGGATCGCCTTCAGCCGCGTCATCGGTATCGGCCCCGTCTATTTCAGGAGGCTGCTCGACTTCTTTCAGGAAGAAATTATGCTGGCCTGGAAAGCCGACAGCCGGGAACTGGCGCGAGCTGGCCTTGGTCAGAAGCTCATTGAGAGCTTCCTCAAACAGCGCGCCGCCATCGAGCCGCTACACGAACTGGAGCTGTTGGAGCGCCGGCGTATTCGCGTGATTACCTGGAAAGATGCCACCTATCCGCCGGCGCTCAGAAAAACTCCCAGCGCGCCGTTTGTGCTCTACACCTGTGGCGTGTTGAGCCGGGAGGACCAGTTCGCGCTGGCCATCGTGGGGACGCGCAGGATGAGCGCGTATGGGCGACTGGTAACCGAACGCTTCGCGAACGACCTGGCACAGGGCGGCGTGACAATTGTGAGCGGGCTGGCGCTGGGCGTCGATACGGTCGCACACACGGCGGCGCTGGACGCTGGCGGGCGCACGCTGGCGGTGCTGGCCAGCGGGCTGGATATTCTGTATCCAGAGAGTAACCGCGGCCTGGCGCGGCGCATAGTCGAGTCCGGGCAGGGCGCGCTGGTCAGCGAGTTTCCCCTGGGGGTGGCGCCTGATAGCCGCAACTTCCCGGCGCGCAACCGCATTATCGCTGGCCTCTCGCTTGGTGTGCTGGTAACGGAGGCGCCAGAACAAAGCGGGGCCTTGATCACAGCTAACTTCGCGCTGGAGCAGGGTCGCGACGTGTTCGCGGTACCCGGCAACATGTTCGCGCGCGGGAGCAACGGCGTCAACAAGCTGATCCAGGAGGGAGCGACGCTGGTGACCTCGGTGCAAGACGTGCTGGAGGCGCTCAACCTCTTCACGATCCCCCAATGCGTCGAACTGCAAGAGGTGCTGCCCGACAACGACGAAGAGCGCATCCTGCTGACCCTGCTCAGCCACGAGCCGCGCCACGTCGATGACCTGATTCGCAAGGCCGAACTGCCCACCATGACGGTGACCGCTACATTGATGACGATGGAATTGAAGGGTATGATTAAGCAGGTGGGCGGCATGCAATTTGTGCTGGCACGCTAAAGCACGAAAGCAAGGACAATATTTGACAGTTTGCCTTCTATGACGTTGTATATAAGAAGGAAATAGTACTATATTGTCCAGCAGAAGAACCGAACATTACATTTCGATCCTGACTGGCTGGAATACATAGGGGGCCATTATGGTTATCCATGGGGAGTACACATGATATCTCTACGTAATTCATTACATTTAGATAAATTGCGCTGGCTCTTCTGGCTGCGCTGGAAGATGCTGACGCGCGGATTCACGCGTGAAAAGGGCCGCATTATTACGACCATTTTCATGATTATCTTTATCCTGCCACTGTTCGGCGCGGCCGCCATTGGTACATTTTTCGCCTATCGCTACCTGCCACCGCCCGCCAACGCGGAGGTCATGTTCCTGGTGCTGACCGGGGTCTACCTACTATGGATTATCCTGCCCCTGATGCAGTTCGGCGTCAACGAGGGCCTCGATATGTCCAAGCTGGTACAGTTCCCGCTCACGCGCTGGGAGATCATGGCCAGCCTGCTGTTCTCGACCTTGCTCGATGTCTTCACCCTGGCTCTGCTGATGATCCTTGGTGCCGTCGTGCTGGCCTGGTCCTCCTCGGTGCCGGTCGCGTTGATGTCGATCGTAGCGATGCTCGTCTTCTATGTGCAAGTGGTCGGCATCAGCCAGTTAGTGCTCGCGGTGTTGATGCGCACGTTACAGAGCCGCCGTTTTCGCGATCTGAGCTTTCTGCTGATTGTGCTCTTCTCTTCATCATGTTACCTCTTCCAGCAAATCGCCTTGAAAGGCATCGGGTCGACGGGCTTTGTGAACGCCCTGCAGCATGCCAATACTTCTCCGTACCTGCAATGGCTGCCGCCGGGTATGGCCGCGCGCACGGTCCAGCAGGCCTCCCTGGGCAACTGGCTGGCCAGCTTTGCCTGGCTGGGGGCCTCTGCCGTACTGGCCTTGGCGGTGCTCTACCTGTGGCAACTTATCGTTGCACGCAGCCTGAGCGCTCCGGAGACAGGCGGGGCGACGCGTGTGCGCCGTAGCGCCGAAAGGCCGCAAGCAGCAGCGGCGCTCCCATCCTCCGCCTTCGCGGCGCCAGTCACTGTGCCGGTCTGGCAGCACCTGTTCGCGCCCCAGATGCTGGCCGTCACGGTCAAAGAATTGAAGTACTTCAGGCGCGACCCGCAGTTTCAGGCCTTACTGCTCCAATCGGTGGTCTATATCGTGATCATCGTGGTGGGGCCGCTGCTCAATGCAGGCTCCACCGGCTTCGGCGCCGGCCTGCTCTTCTATGCGCCAGCGGTGGCGCTCTTCACGATGCTCTCGCTCTCGCTCAACGCCCTGGGCATGGACCGCGAGGGCCTCACGACTCTCTTCCTGTTCCCCATACGGCCGCAGCGCCTCCTGTTTGGGAAGAACCTGTCGGTATTCATCATAGGCCTGGTGGAGATGGTGATCATCGTGGCGCTGAGCGCCACCCTATCACACGCGTGGGATATGGCCCTGCCCATCATGGTCGCCGGTCTGGCCGGCATGGGTGTCGTGCTGGGCTGCGGCAACGTCACATCGGTCTTCTTCCCCCAACGTATGCGACAGATGCGTGGCTTCCGCGCTACCGGCTCCTCATCGTTCAGCGGCGACGGCTGCCTGCGCAGCGTCATGGTGCTGGTAATGATGGCCGTCACCGCTATCCTGCTGGTTCCCGTAATCCTCGCGCTGGGCCTGCCGATCTTCTTCCACGTTCAATGGTCCTGGATCATCACTATCCCGCTCTCGCTGGCCTACGGCATCGCCTTCCACCAGATAGTCACGCGCATCGTCGCCCCGCACCTGACCAGGCGCACACCCGAAATCCTGGCGGCGACGACACGCGAGTAGTGCTCTATCAAGGTTCAATCGGCGGGTAGAACATGGCGCCCGCGAGGGGCGCCACTACACATAGGGCCGTCGATGGTGAGATGGCCCGCCCCCGTCCACAGACCAGGGTACGTCAAACTGCCCCGAGTGAGGTGTCATGTCGGACGCACACTCCATCTTTCGTAGCTGCGCGAGTTTATCGCGCTGTGCTCCCATAACAACTTCTAAAGGAGCACAGCCGTGAACAACCTGACCCTCTGCGAAGTGACGCGGGACAACTGGCGTGAGACGCTGCATCTGGCTGTGCATCCTGAGCAACAGCGCTTCATTGCGGAGTATGTTCCGATCGCAGCAATCGCGCTCGCCAAAGCCTATATCCGCCCGGAAGGCTGGGTGTGGGTGCCTTACGCGTTTTCCGCGAACACGGAGCTGGTCGGCTTTACCGAACTGGCCTACGAACCGGAGAGTGTAGAGAATTACTGGCTCTTCCACTTCTTCATCGACTCTCGCTACCAAAGTCAGGGCTATGGGAAGCAAGCGCTGCACCTGTTTCTCCAGTTCATCCAGGGCCAGCATCCGCGCTGCCAGTGCGTCCAACTCACGGTGCATCCCGACAACCAGCAAGCGCAGCGCCTCTACACAAACGCGGGCTTTCGAGCAACAGGCACGCAAAGAGACGGCGAACCCGTGTACAAGCTTGATATGAAACTGTAAGCAACAGGCCAAACGTAGGGGCGCGG
>JALYVR010000598.1:0-3409 GCA_030853145.1 Chloroflexota bacterium
GAGAAGGTGTATGCTCACGCCGACGCCGCCTACGATACCTACCTGACGCTGCCGGCCGTGGATACTATCAGCGAACTGCTGAAGCAGCACCAGCCCGCGCTCCTGCTGCTGCCCACGACCTATAATGCGCGCGATATCGCCGCGCGCCTGAATGCGCGCAACAGCATGGGCCTGATCACTGATGCCACCGACCTGCGTTTCGAGGGCGACAGTGTGCAGGTGACCGTGCCCTGGGGCGGCGAGACTGTGGTGACCGCCACGCATCCCCACAGGGGGACCGGCATCGTGCTGACACGCCCCAAGGCCTTCGCCGTCGAACACTTCGAGGGCCGCACAGCCGAGATCGAGACGTTGCAAGTTTCCCTCAATCCCGCCTCGCAGACGATGAAGGTCCTGGAGACGGTCGAGGTGCAGAGCGAAGGGCCCGAACTGGAGGATGCCAGCGTGATCGTCAGCGGCGGACGAGGGCTGGGCAAAGCCGAGAATTTCCACCTGGTGGAGGAACTGGCTACAGCTCTGGGCGGCGCTCCTGGCGCGACGCGCGCGATCGTCGATGCTGGCTGGTTGCCCTATAGCTACCAGGTCGGCCAGACCGGCCAGACCGTGAAGCCCACGCTCTACATCGCCTGCGGCATCAGCGGCGCTATCCAGCACCTGGCAGGCATGAAAGGCTCTAAGTACATCATCGCGATCAATAAAGACGAGCACGCTCCCATCTTCTCAGTGACGGACCTCGGCGTCATCGGCGATGCCCTGACGATCTTACCCGCCCTCACGGCAGAAGTGAAGCGGCGCAAAGCTCATTAAGACCAGCACTATGTCTATCCCGCTATGATAGAGACAGGAGCGCAGTTTATTGCGCTCCATAGTTTGACCTCACGGGTGTATGGACTGCACCCCTACAAACGGAGGTTTCTATGGCTCCCCCTGCTATCTTACCAACCGGGGGGTTGATCGGTTCCGCGATCTTTGTCGTTATTCTCCTGGCCGCGGTCGCGCTCTTCGGCATCCGTGTTGGTGAACTGGTTTCACTGCTCGCCAAAGCGCGGCGCGAGGACCGTACTGACCACATCGATGACCGCATCGGTGAGTTCTTTATGGTCGTCCTGGGCCAGAGCGGCGTCTTACGCGATCCGATCCCCGGTATCGCCCATTTCTTTACCTTCTGGGGCTTTATCATTATCCAGTTCGGCCTACTGAACCTGATACTCGGCGCCTTCAACGGCTCCCTGCCACTGATCGGCCACGACCACACGTTTGCGATTGTCCTGGACCTCTTTGTGCTCTTTGTGATCTTCGCCCTGATCCTCTTCGCCATCCGGCGCGCCGTCTTCCGGCCCGCGCAACTCTCAAGCTTCCTGCATGGACCCTGGGATGGCTACATTATCCTGGGCCTGATCTTCCTGGTGGTCCTGACGCTGGCCCTCGTCGAAGGCTTCGAGTATGCCGCCAGCAACGGCGAGGCCTGGACGTTGATCGGCGCGGCCATCGGTCCCTGGTTCAGTGGCTTAGGAACGGTGGCGACTACCATCCTCTACCGTACCTTCTGGTGGCTGCACATCCTCACGGTCCTCGGTTTCCTGATCTACCTGCCGCGCTCCAAGCACCTGCACCTGCTGGCGACACCCTTCAACGTCTTCTTCCGCAACTACGGACCCAAAGGCGCGCTGCCCCTGCTGGAAAATCTGGAGGAGCGCGAAGACTACGGCGTCTCCAAGGCCGAGCAATTCACCTGGAAGCAGTTGCTCGATGGCTACGCCTGCACCGAGTGCGGCCGCTGCAATACGGTCTGCCCAGCAACCAATACAGGCAAGCCGCTCTTCCCCAAGGAGATTATCCTGGGCGTCAAAGAGGCGCTGTTTGTGCGCGATGGGGAGATCCTGGGCGAGCATAATTTCTTTAGACAGGCCGATAGCCTCTTCAAAGGCGACTTCTTTAGCAAGATGGGCATCGCCGGGGT
This sequence comes from Chloroflexota bacterium, assembly GCA_030853145.1. GTDB lineage: Bacteria > Chloroflexota > Ktedonobacteria > Ktedonobacterales > Ktedonobacteraceae > JALYTT01. The sequence continues at coordinate 1,961 of JALYVR010000598.1, forward strand.
CGAGGCCGACAAGAACGCGCGCGAGCAAGAGGCCCACCACCAGCAGATGGTGGGCGGCATCATCAGCACTGACGCGCTCTGGGCCTGTACGACGTGCCGCGCCTGCATGGAGATCTGTCCCGTCGCCATCGAGCATGTGCCGAAGATCGTGGATATGCGCCGTCATCTGGTGATGGAGGAGAGCGATTTCCCCGAAGAGGTGACTTCGCTGTTCAACAACGTCGAGCGCAACAGCAACCCCTGGGAGATCAGTAACGACAAGCGCGCCGAGTGGGCCGCCGGCCTCGATGTGCCGCTGATGTCCGAGAATCCCCACGCCGATGTGCTCTACTGGGTCGGCTGTATGGGCTCCTTCGATCAGCGCAATAAGAAGGTCGCCACCTCAGTGGTGAAGATCTTGCAGGCCGCGAAGGTCAATTTCGCGATCCTGGGTCCCGAAGAGTCCTGCACCGGCGATCCCGCGCGCCGCATTGGCAACGAGTACCTGTGGCAGATGATGGCGCAGCAAAATATCGAGGTGCTCAACAGCTACGGCTTCAACGCCACCGAGGCCCACAATGGACACAACGGCCACACAGCCGCCGCCAGCGCGCCGCCGCAGCATCGCACCATCATCACGGCCTGCCCGCACTGCTTCAATACTATCAAAAACGAGTACACGCAGCTTGGCGGCAACTATGAAGTCATCCACCACACGGTCTTCATCGAAAAGCTGCTGGCCGACGAGAAGATCACGCTGCCCGCTGGTTTCGACCAGCGCAAGCTGACCTATCACGATCCCTGCTACATCGGCCGCTACAACGATGTCTATGATGAGCCGCGCCGCGTGCTCACGGTGCTCAATAGCAACGGCATCAGCGAGATGCGCCGCAACCGCAACAAGAGCTTCTGCTGCGGCGGCGGTGGCGGTCGCGCCTGGATGGAGGAGAAGGTCGGCACACGCATCAACCAGACCCGCGTCAACGAGGCCCTGGAGACAGAGGCCAACGTGCTCGCCGCCGCCTGTCCCTTCTGCATCACCATGTTCGAGGACGGTGTGAAGGGCGTGGAGGCCGAAGAGAAACTTCAGGTGGAGGATATCGCCGAGATCGTGGCACGCGCGATTGAGGCGCCCACACCCTCGACTCTATAAAGAGATCATATAAGGAGAGCATCATGAAAATTGGTATCGGTTTGCCGGCCAATATCCCTGGAGTACGCAGAGAGCTAATCCTTGATTGGGCCAGGAGAGCCGAGGCAGGCCCCTTTTCCAGCCTGGCGCTGGTCGACCGCGTGGTATACCCAAACTTTGAGCCGCTGATTACGTTCGCGGCCGTCGCAGCGGTGACCGAACGTGTGCGCCTAGTGACATCGGTGTTGCTCGCACCGCTGCGCGACGCCACGTTACTGGCCAAGCAGAGCGCCAGCCTGGATGCGCTCTCCAATGGACGGCTCACGCTGGGACTGGGG
>JALYVR010000598.1:3419-3793 GCA_030853145.1 Chloroflexota bacterium
GAAGACGACTTCACGGCCACTGCCACTTCTTTGCATGATCGCGGGAAACGCTTCGATCTGCAACTTGCGCAGATGACCAGGATCTGGGCCGGGGAAGCGCTCAGCGAGAAGGTGGGGCCGATCGGCCCACCGCCAGTACGGGTAGGCGGCCCTGAGATACTGCTCGGCGCTTACTCACCGGCAGGCATACAGAGACTTGGACGCTGGGGAGACGGCTATATCGCGGGCGGCGGCGGCGACCCAGAACGGGCGCGCCAACTCTTCAATATGGCTGAAAAGGTCTGGCAGGAGGCCGGCAGGGCCGGCAAACCACGCCTGGTCGCTTGCATGTATTATGGACTCGGACCCAACGCCAGCGAGGGCATCAATACCAC
>JALYVR010000599.1 GCA_030853145.1 Chloroflexota bacterium
GGCGCCTCGCCGATGCATACAGCACAGCGGAGCAGCCGCGATTCGTGGCCGGCTCCATCGGCCCCACGGGCATGCTGCCGTCATCGAGCGACCCTATGCTGAGCAATATCACCTACCAGCAACTCGTCGAGCTCTTCCGCGAGCAGGCGGCCGCGCTCCTTGAGGGCGGCGTCGATGTCCTGCTCATCGAGACCAGCCAGGATATGCTGGAGGTGCGCGCGGCGATTACCGGCCTGCGCCGCGCCATGCAGCAGGTGGAGCGCTTCGTACCCATCCAGGCGCAGGTCTCGCTCGATACCAGCGGGCGCATGCTACTCGGCACCGATATCGCAGCAGTGATGACGACCCTCGTGGGCCTCAAGGTCAATATCATCGGTCTCAACTGCTCGACGGGGCCGGAATATATGCGCGAGCCGGTGCGCTTCCTCGCAGAAAATTGTCCGCTGCCCCTCTCGACTATTCCTAACGCGGGCATTCCGCTCAACGTCAACGGCCTGGCGGTCTATCCGATGGAACCAGAGCCGATGGCGGCGGCGCTGCGCGACTTCATTACCGAGTTCGGCGTCAATATCGTCGGCGGCTGCTGCGGCAGCAGTCACGAGCACTTGCGCGCCATCGTCAAGGCCTGTCGCCACGCTCCACGCTTCGCTCGCCCCGTGGCGGACCGCGTGCTGCGCGAGCGCAGCTTTGCCACAGTCTCGCTCCCTTTCGTGGCCAGCGGCATTCGCGCGACCGAGCTGCGGCAAGACCCCGCGCCCCTGCTGGTCGGCGAGCGCGTCAACAGCCAGGGGAGCCGCAAGGCCAAGCAGGCGCTGCTCAACGACGACTACGATACTCTGCTCGGCATCGCGCGCGAGCAGGTCGAGGGTGGCGCGCATATGCTGGATGTCTGCGTGGCCCTCACCGAACGCGCCGATGAGCTGGAACAGATGGCGCAGACGGTCAAGAAGCTCTCCATGGGCATTGAGGCGCCCCTGATAATCGATACCACCGAGGCGCCCGTGCTCCAGGCCGCCCTGGAGATCTACCCTGGGCGCGCCGTCATCAATTCGATCAATATGGAAAGCGGTCGCCAGCGTATTGAGAGCGTGGTCCCCCTGGCGGTTGAGCATGGCGCGGCCCTGGTGGCCCTGACTATCGATGAAATTAGTATGGGCAAGACGACGGCACGCAAAGTGGAGATCGCCCATAAGATCTATGAGATCTGTGTCAACGAGTATGGCATCTCGCCCGATTCCTTGATCTTCGATCCGCTGACGTTCCCGATTACGACCGGGCAGGAGGAGATGCAGACCGCCGCCATCGAGACCCTGGAGGCGATTACGCGCATCAAGGCGGAACTTCCCGGCGTGCTGACCATTCTGGGCGTGAGTAACGTCTCCTTCGGCCTGAAACAACACGCTCGCGCCGTGCTCAATAGCGTCTTCCTGTACCACGCGGTCAAGGCGGGGCTGGACGCGGCTATCGTGAATCCCAGCCATATTACGCCCTATGCCGAAATCGACGCGGAACAGCGCCAGCTCGCCGATGACCTGATCTACAACCGAGCCGATGCCCTGCCACGCTACATCGCCTACTTTGAGGCGCATGAACCTCAGCAGGACGAGGGCAACGCGAAGGCTGACCCCACCGAGGGCATGAACACGGCCGAGCGCATCCACTGGCAAGTCCTGCACCGCCGCAAAGAGGGCATCGAGCCGCTTATCACGCAGGCCATCGCGGACCGCAGCCTCGAACTGGGCCTGGCTCCCGGCGAGGCGGCCGTCAATGTGCTCAATACGATCCTGCTGCCGGCGATGAAGGATGTCGGCGACCGCTTCGGGGCCGGCGAACTGATTCTACCCTTCGTGCTGCAATCTGCGGAGGTCATGAAACGCGCCGTGGCGCACCTGGAACAGTACCTCGAAAAGAAGGAAGGCTATACGAAAGGCAAGGTGGTGCTGGCAACGGTCTTTGGCGATGTGCATGACATCGGCAAAAACCTGGTCAATACGATCCTGAGCAATAATGGCTATACCGTCTACGACCTTGGCAAGCAGGTGCCCCTCAATACGATCCTGGATAAGGCCCTTGAGGTGAACGCGGACGCCATTGGCCTCTCCGCGCTCCTGGTAAGCACTTCCAAGCAGATGCCGCTCTGCGTCAAGGAGCTGCACAAGCGCAGCTTGAACTACCCCGTCATCGTGGGCGGCGCAGCCATCAATCGCGCCTATGGACGCCGCATCCTCTTCGTAGATGAGCCGGGCAGCGAGTCACCCCCGGTCCCCTACGATGCCGGCGTCTTCTATGCCCGCGACGCATTTGAGGGCCTGGAGATCATGGACCGCCTGATGAGTTCAACAGACGACCGCGCTGCATTTGTTGAGCACGTGAAGGCGGAGGCGCTGAAAGAGCGACTTAAGAAAACGAGCACTGGTGCCGGCACCAGTGCCAGCAGGCCAGCCGCTTCTCAGGAGCCGTCGGCCAGCATCAAGCCGGCGCCGTCGATCCCCACTCCGCCCTTCTGGGGACCGCGCGTTCTGGAGCGTATCGGCCTTGAAGATGTGGCGGAGTGTATGGACTTCAATACGCTCTTCCGCCTGCACTGGGGCGGTAAGGCCCACGGCGAGGAGTTCACGCGCCTGGTGGAGCAGGAGTTCCGCCCGCGCCTGGCACGCATGCTGCGCGAGGCCCGTCAGCAACGCTCCCTCCAGCCCAGGGTGGTCTACGGCTACTTCCCCTGCCAGTCCAGCGGCAACGAACTGCTGGTCTACGATCCACAGGCATGGCAAGAAAAGCAGGAGGCCAGGGAGCTGGTGCGCTTCCTCTGCCCACGCCAGGGTGAGCGCGAGCGCCTCTGTCTCGCCGACTACTTCGCCCCGGTCACAGGCGGCGCGATGGATGTCGTAAGCCTCCAGGTTGTGACTATGGGCGATGGCGCCAGCGAACTTGTGCAGCGCCTGCAACAGGCCGGCGATTATGCCGAGGCCTACTTCACGCATGGCCTCTCCGTCGAGATGGCCGAGGGCCTCGCCGAATATACCAACCGCCTGGTACGCCAGGAACTTGGCCTGGAGGCACAGCGCGGCCGCCGCTATAGCTGGGGCTACCCCGCCATTCCCGATCTCGAAGACCATGCAAAGCTCTTCCAGGTGCTGCCCGTGCGCGAGACCATCGGCGTCGAACTTACCGAGGCCTACCAGTTCGTGCCGGAACAATCAACCGCCGCCATCATCGTGCATCACCCCCAGGCTACCTATTTCGCCGTAAGAGAAGCCGTCACAGTATCCTGACGTGCCGTAAGGCGTGGCTTGCCTTGCTATAAAAGTGAGGCAAGCCACGCCTTACGGGCCTACGTTATGCCCTGGCTCTTATAGCTCGTCCTCCTCGCCATCATCATCATAGGAAGCAGAGTGTCTCCGCCCATGAGGCCCATCGTCATCATCAGGGCCAGGCGGGAGCGAGCCTATTATCCCACCATCATCATCGTCGGGTCCCACTGGCAGCGCAGGGAGTATCCCATTGCCATCATCATCATTGGGTCCGGGTGGCAGGACAACATGAATGGCAGACATGCGTACTTCGCGTAACTGTAACATAGATTGTGTACCTCCAAACATGGTATTTACAGTGCGTCGCTATCAATATTTAGAACATAGACTATATATTGATATCGTAACGCGCGCCTTCCCATAATCGGCACTATGGGAGGTTTTTACACATCGGCACTTCCGAATGTGTACACTATAGACGTGGATCGCTATACAAACAGAAATTCTGGTAACACGTAGGCAGGGCTTCGCAAAAGTCG
>JALYVR010000051.1 GCA_030853145.1 Chloroflexota bacterium
CTCTACACCTCCACTCACTACATATCCACTCGCTCAGAATAGAAAAAGCGACTCGCCAGGCTATCCTGGAAGGGCATCTCCGCGTCTCGCTTTAGCTGCCGCTTGCGTATAAACGCGTTTTCTCATGGCGCGCTCATAGACGGCTATGACCTCCTGGGCTACAACAGAGCATTCCAGATGGGCGATATCCGCTCTGCCAGTTGTCGGTCCATTATGGCGCAGAGCCTCCTCAAGCCCGGCCGCGAAAGCGTCAGGATCGCCGGCACACACTTCGCAGCCTTTGGTGCGACCAATGACCTGGGCCACATCGCCGACGTTCGTGGAGACGACGGGTACATTGCATGCCATCGTTTCTTTGACGATATTCGGCGAGCCTTCGTGGATCGATGGCAGCATGACGACGTTGCTGGCATTGATGTACTGCACAACTTCTGTTTGTCGCAAGCCATGAGCCACCACCAGCTCTGCTTCAAGGCCCCTGGCATGGAGCCGCTCCATTGCTGCCAGGGCCAGTGGATAGTTCTTCGCCGGTCGCCGGGGGTTATTTCCGAAAAGCACGTAGGCGCGCTGTTGATCCCACCCAAGGCTGGTGCGCGCTTCCGCGCGCGGTATAGGGCGGAACAGCTCAAAATCTACGCCGTTGGGAATGACGAAGATAGCCTCATAGTGGGCCGCCTTTTTCATCTGCTCGGATTTGACGATCACAGCATCAACCACGCGGCTCAGCCAGCGGCTGATCGGCATAACGATGAGGTCCTTTTTGCTGCGCCCACCGTTGGCGAGGGGCGTTCCCAACAGGTCATCCCCCAGGAAAGACACCACTACCGGCGTTGTCCACTGGAGGCGCGCTGTCAGGCCCCAGAGGCCATAGTGGCCATGAACGATGTCGTAGCGCCCGCTGAGCGTCTTCAGAAACACCTGGAGAGCGGCCGAGGCATAGCGAAGCGGCATCGACCAGCCAGCCGGCGGGTGGATAACCTCTACTTCGAGTCCTGCCATCCTGAGCGACTCTGCCTGGCTTTTGATAAATGTGCCCAGGTGGGGGATGGCTGCTGTCGGGTATACCCCCGTGACCATCAGCACGCGCAGGGGCCTTTTTGTCGTTGCAGGCATGATATATCTTGTTCCTTTCAGTGCGATTCCTGGCTAGCTGTGCGTCGATCCTTCCATAACAGGCGTAGGCACTGCATCCATGTATACCTGGAACCATAGTTCGAGACACAGCAAGGACCAGATGGCATTGCTCTGGTTGATCAGCCTGTTCGTATTATGCGTTTTCAGCAGATTACGAATAAACGTTGGCTCAAAGATGCCTCGTTGTCGCGCGCGCGGGGAGTCGAGCAGATCATGGGCGTAGTCGAGCAGATCACGACGGAACCAGTGTTTAATCGGTACCCCGAAGCCCTGTTTGCGGCGCATTAAAATCTCAGCAGGTAGTATATCTTCAGCGGCCTTCTTCAAGAGGTACTTCGATGTGCCATTGCGCGTCCGTACGTTCACGGGCAACGATGTTACATATTCGGCCAGGCACTGATCGAGCAGGGGCGCTCGTGTCTCCAACGAGTTGAGCATGCTGGCCTTATCGACCTTCACCAGGATATCGTCGGTGAGATACATCCGCACATCGGCGTATTGCTGTTGGGCCGTTATTGGCAGGTCGGCTACGGCGCGAAACTCATTGCGCATCCGCGCGTAAGGGTCATGGTCGCACACCTGCGCAAAGTATGCGGGGGTATACATGGCGGCACGCGCGCCGGCGGGAAAGGTCACTGCCGCGTTCACACAGCGGGTGGCCAGGTCCTTGCGCAAGCTGCCGAGGCGGTTTTTGCCGCGCATGCCATCAGGCATCACCATGCTGCCATAGCCGAGCACGTAGCGCATAAACCCTGGAATGCGACTGATGGCCAGCTCGCGCTGATAGTGGTCATAGCCCCCAAAGATTTCATCGCCCCCATCGCCGGTCAGCACGACGGTGACGTGCTCGCGTGCCAGTTTGGAGACGTAGTAGGTCGGCAGCATCGATGAATCGGCGAAAGGCTCGTCATAGGCCCAGACGAGTTCCGGCAGCACCGAGACAAGTTCTGGTCGGACAAAGAACTCGTGGTGGTCGGTTCCGAAGTGCCTGGCAACTTGCCGCGCGTAAGGCAGTTCGCTGTAGTCGTCCTCCTCAAAGCCAATGGAGAATGTCTTGACGGGCTGTGACATCATCGAACTCATCAAGCCAACCACGATGCTCGAATCGACGCCGCCGCTGAGAAAGGCGCCCAGTGGCACCTCGCTCATTAAACGTATCTGCACGGCCTCCGTGAGTAATGCGCGCGTGCGCTCAATCGCTGTTGCCTCATCGTCGTGACAGTGCGCCGTAAAGGGCAGTTCCCAGTACTGTTTGATGGCGATCTGCCCATGTTCATGAGTCAGAATATGGCCGGCCGGCAGTTTGAAGACATCCTTGAAGAGCGTGCGCGGAGCAGGCACATAGCGATAGACCAGGTATTCATCGAGCGCATACGGACTGATTTCGCGCGGGATGTCTGCTTCAAGCAGCGACTTGATCTCGGAGCCAAAGATGAGCCGCTGCCCATCCCAGTAGTAATTGAAGGGCTTTTTGCCAAAGCGGTCGCGTGCGGCCAGAAGACGCTGGCGTTTGCCATCCCAGAGCGCGAAGGTAAACATACCGCGCAGATGGTTCACGCAATCATCGCCGTACTCTTCGTAGGCGTGGACAATGGCTTCTGTGTCGCTCTGCGTGCTAAAGGTGTGCCCACTCTGCTCAAGGCTCCGGCGTAGCTCGCGGCAGTTGTAAATCTCCCCATTAAACACGACGAGGATGCTGCCATCTTCGTTAAAAATGGGTTGGCCCCCACCTTGTATATCGATGATGGCCAGGCGCCGCATGCCGAGGGCGGCTCCAGCGCCAACCCACGTCCCCTGGTCGTCTGGACCACGGTGCCGTATAACTTTACACATACGGTCTATACGCTCTTTTGCATGGTTGTTACGACAGTACGGATCAATAAATCCGGCTATGCCACACATGATTGGCTATCCTTTCTCTATAATGGCTGCTGAGAAATCTGCTGCGCTTGAGTATTTTCTGCTACCCCGCTGGACGAGATGGTGATACAGTTCAAGGTAGGTGCTGCTAATATGTTCAAGGGTATAGCGTTCTTCAATCGTAGCCCGCGCGGCGCGCCCATAGTTTTTAAGCGATAGTGGATCTTCTAAAAGGTCCACTATCGCTCGCGCCAGGCCGGGTCCATCTTCAGGTTCGACAATCAGTCCATTGATGCCGTGCTGGATAATATCTTCGCTCCCGCTTACACGTGTGGCCACGCAGGGCAGACCACAGGCCATAGCCTCCAGAACAGCGACGGGCATGCCTTCCCAGCGTGAAGGAAGAACCGCCAGGGCGCCCCGGTGCAATTGGAGCGGTATATCACTCTGCATACCCGCGAAGATGACGCTGTCCGTAATACCCAGTGCCTGGGCCATCCACTTCAGCTGCACCTCAAGCGGACCTCCTCCGACGATGATTAATTGGGCCCGCAGGTCTGGTGCCTGTTGTTGGACAAGGCACCAGGCTTGCAACAACACATCTATGCCTTTCTCGTAGCTTAAGCGGCAGACACAGATCACGGTCCTGGCTCGTTCTTCACGCGAAGAGACAGCGTTCGTGGGCTGAAAACGCGCGATGTCTACCCCATTGGGAATGACCTGGATACCAGGCAGGTTAAAGTCGTATTCCGCCAGGTAGCTTTTCATGCGCGAACTGATGATCACAGGCACAGCGCCGATGTGCTGCAGCAAGGTACGTGAGAAGCGCATGCCGAGTTTCCCCAGGAGTTCCAGGTTCGCTAAATCGCCTCCGGCCAGGGGTAGCGCATCGATGTGTAACTGCGGGAGCGTGCTATCGAGTGGTCCCGCAGCGAGTGCCAGTGTGGGGGGAGATTTTTCTCTTCGCCCCCGGCCCGCGCTATGCATGACGACAATCATGGGTTTGTGCGCCAGCCAGCTGGCCAGCGCGGCGGGCACTGCCAGCAGGGTGAATTGATGGACGTGGACAATATCGTAATGCCGGCGCTGGCGCCAGAGCACCCAACCCATCATGGCCAGCGCCAGCATGTACAGCGCTCTTTGAAGAATCCTCGGCAGTTGTTCTCGATCTCCCAACAGCAAGCCGGCTATGCGTATAACCGGCACGCCCTCGACACGTTCATGGCGTGGCCATTGCCTGTGATGACGAAATGTCACCACTGTCGCCTCATAACCCCTTTCTCGCACACTCCGGCACTGGGCCAACGCTTGCTTTTCGGCCCCGCCGATCAGCGGATGAAAAGTACCAATCGCTATATATACCCGGAGCTTACTTGCCACTTTTTTCCTCCATAGACATCGAGTTTTGTAAAGATGCCTCGTGTAACTCCCTTGTTTCAGACGGCGAAGCTCCGTTGTCTGCGAGCAGGCGGTGATAGAGCGCTACACACCGCGCGACAACCGTGCTTAGTTGATAGTCGCGCACGACTGTCGTGCGCGCCGCGCTGCCTAGCCGCTGCGCGACATCGGGGCTTTCTATAATGCGGCGCAGGGCCAGCGCCAGTTCGGCGGGCTGCTCCGGCTGGACCAGGAACCCGTTCAGGCCATTGATGATCACATCTTCGCTGCCGCTGACGCATGTGGCGATGCAGGGCAGGCCACAGGCCATTGCTTCCAGCAGAGCATTGGGCATACCCTCCCAGCGTGAAGGCAGGACAAAGCCCCATGAGCCTTGCAGGAGAGTGATAATATCCCCACGCTGGCCAAGAAACTTCACGCTGTCCTCGATTCCCAGCTCCGTGGTCATGCGTTCCAACTGCCCTCTGAATTTGCCGTCGCCTACCAGGTGCAGTTCAGGTTTCAGAGCGAGCCGCCAGGCAGAGGAGGTCTGCATCATCTGTGCCCAGGCGCACAGAAGCATATCTATGCCTTTGGCATACTCCAGGCGCGCGACACAGATAATGGTGCGCTCCTTTCTAAGCAGATCAGGAGACGCCCGAAATTTCTCTGTATCCACACTTCCAGGAATAGTGATGATACGTTCGGCGCGAAAGCCTCTGGCGAGCAGATGGGAGTGGCAGCGTGTGCTCAGCGCCTGGTAGTATGCCCGCGATCTGCGCAGAAGATGCAGGAAGATGCGGCTGCCCAGCATGACGTGTGGCAGACCGGTCACATCGCTTCCTCGTATGGCCCAATCCTCTTTCAGCGCTCCCTGCAAGCCATGAGCGCCGCCATCTTCTAACGCTGAAGAGCGCGTGAGTTGGTTCTCAGCAGGCCCCGCGTTCTGAATGCTCACGACGACCGGCGTATGCATGATATGGCCCAGCAGAGCCGCCACAACGCTGGGGGGAGTTAACTGGAAGGCGTGAATGATGTCATAGCGCTGTCGTACACGCCAGAGGAGCCGGAGTATGCCTATTTCAATGCAGAGGTGTCCCAGCTTGCCCAGACGTAGTTGTCCGTTGCGCCTGTATAGACCGCCCACGCGTATAACTGGTAGGCCAGCAAGCTGCTCCGTCCGTGGCCAGTTTCGCTGGAGGCGAAGGGTGATGATGAGCACATCGTGTCCCAGCGCCTGGAGTTGGCGCGCCTGCTTGGCAGCGCGATTCTCAGCGCCCCCAATGACTGGCAAGAACATATACGAAATACAACATATACGCAGACGCTCCTTCATAGCCCTCTTCCTCTCCTGCCCAACGGGATGGCCTTCATCTGCGGGACAGTGGCCTTATCAAACATATCCTCGGCGGGCGGGTTTTCTTGCCTGGACCAGCACATGGCAAATGGTAGTGCCATGATCACCCAGAAGTAGATACCGACCGCCTGAGTCCAGAAATCGTTGACATCGAAAGACTGCAAAAATACGCTTATGAAGATAGCGAGCGCCACGACAAAGAGCATACGTTGCTCGCCCTGGGCCTTGAGCATACCTCTAAGCATGCTGGTGAGCAGCGTGCCAAATATCACAATGAGCAGCAGCAGGCCAATAACTCCATGGTCGTAGAGCGTGCCTAAAAAGAGATTTGACGGCGACGTAGCAATCAAATCTCCATTAAACCCCACTTGCAGGTTTGCTAACAGCGCATCGGAGGCATGGAATCCGTTACCCAGGAGTTGCGTGGGTTGAAAGTGGTTGAGCAAAGCCTGCCAGAGGTAGACACGCCCGTTAAGAGTCGTAACATCCTGGTTAAAGAAGCGGTTGAAGATCGGAAGGTTGCTGATATTGATGAATACAACAACGCCGACCGCCAGGGCTACTACGCTTGCCAGCAGGCCGACCTTCATCTTGCGCGAAGGTGAGAAGAGAATCATCACGCCGATACTTAAAGGGATACTGATAAAGGCGCTGCGCGCAAAAGTCAGCCCGGTTGCGGCCAGCAAGAGGAGAATCGACAGTGATACCGCGATACACTTGAACCCGCGCAGCGTAGACGCCCGGTAGACAGCAAGTGGAATGACAATCGAGAGAAATAAGGCCAGGGGAGGTGCAGCGCTGAAGGTTGAGTAGATGCGGAAGACCCCAGTTGTTGGATCGAGCACGCCGTTTTGCCGGGTGACATACCCGTAGATCCCGAAGAGCGAAACGAATACTCCCCCTGCTATGATGGTATCAATGAGGCGCATCAGGCGTTGGTGCGTCGAAAGCACATAGATCGTGAGCGCAGCAACGGCCAGATAATCCAGGAAGGTGAGCCAGATCACCAGAAACGCCCCGGCGTCAATGGCTGCTATGGATATACCAGCGAATATCCACACCAGGTAGAGGAGCAAGCAGAACAATGCTGGCATGCGCTTGAATGTCTGCCCGGTAGGCAGATGCAGCGCCAGAAGGAGCGTCGGCACCGTCAGGCCTGTCAGGAAGTTGTTGTTTGTGAAGAATGACAGGTTCGGGCTTACGATGACACTTAGCGCCATCCAGATCATCACCAATGCATAGCGGTAGCGCAGCAGCACCAGCATCGCAATTGAGCCTAGAGCGATGCGTAGCGCGTACAGAGAGTTCTGCAAGACGACCATAGTCCCTATAGCGAAGATGACACTTCCGACGGTGACATAGCCAATGAGCTTACGCGCATGGACGAGGAGTGTATCCTCTTCCCCAGAGATATATCTTTTGTATAATCGACGCAGGCCCAACTTCTCCAGAATCTTCAGCGCCTCTGCTGGAGGAGTCAGCAGATCAAGCCTGCCAACCATACGCCTGAGCAGGTAGAACATGATACTCATCGTACATAGGTAGACTGCTGATGTAGCCAGAGCGATGCCCTGGCTCTGCCAGAAGTGGGCAAAGATAAAGTCGAAGGTTGCATTGGCGATCACACTGAACACACTGACGCCCATAAGCACCCTGGTCCTGCCAAGCGCGCTAAAGGCGATCGCGGTGATGGCACCTAACGACATAGGACTCAAGCCAACCATGAAACCGACGAGCGTAGTCGCGGTGCGTGCGCTATCTTTAGCAGTGAACGCTCCGCGTTGGAAGAGAATGGCTACGATAGGGTGCGCCAGCACAATCATGAACACGCTTAAGAGGATCGTACCTATGCCTACAAACCATAAATACAGGCGCAGTGTTTCCTTAAAAGCTTGCATATCATGGTTGCCGACCTGCCGGGAGAGATAAGGCAGCGCGGCCCGTCCAACAGAGGCAAAAATCACCCCGGAGCACACGCTGACAAGCTTGAGTGCGTAGCTCAGCGCCGAGATGCTCCCCGCCGAGAGAAACGAGGCGCATATCTGATCGATGAGCGGGCTGGCCTGCCCGACAAGCGAACCGAGAAGGACCGGCCAGACGACTTTCAGGATCGACTGTAGAGCTGGATTGCGCATATCCAGGACAGGACGATAGACGAGTTTCGCCCGCCTGGCTCGCACGATGTAGGCGCACACTTGCAGGCAGAGTCCTAGCAGCATGCCCACACAGAGCATCAGCACCCCGTACGACCTGCCGGCGATCAGCACTAAAAAGGCCGTAGTGAGCGGCACGAGCAAGCCAGCATACGCGGGCCAGCCAAACTGGCCTTCGGCGTTCAGAATACACTCCAGAAAGCCGGCGATGACCATCAGGATGAGGACCGGGAACATATAGGGAGCCAGGCTCGTCGCGAGATCTATCCGCAATGGGTCCAATGCTGGAGCCGACAAGAGGATAACTTGCCGGCGGAATAGGAACATGACACACGTGAGAAATACCGTCCCCAGCAGCAAAAGATTGAGCAAGGTGCTAAACAGGGTTGAGGCCTGCCCCTTGTCATGCTGCGCGCGTACCTGGGTATACACAGGGATCACCGCAGATTCGATAGCGGTAATCACAATATATGCCGCCGTCGTAGGCAGGATAGCCGCGACAAAATAGGCATCCATCATGTCGCCTGCCCCAAAGCGCGAAGAGACGATCACTTGATTGACCATGCCCACCATGCGTGTGAGGAGAGCCGCGGATGCCAGGCTCAACAGAGCCCGAAAAATCTGTTTGTTGGCTGATTTAAGGCGCACTGCTGCCATATGCGCGCTGTTTGTGCTTAAGGATGACATTCGAGACATTGTTCTTCCCGTACCTGACGTGTGGGGGCGCTGTTTCGGCTCCCCTTGCCCGCCGACATGGTCTGCGTCCTGGAGTCTATGGCCTTTTGCCCTGACGCCGATTCGCAGAATTAGATGTGGCATCTCGCTGTGTCGCGACCTGAGACAGGCGCACGGTAGGTATAGCGGGATATTCATGTCCTGGCGTTGAAGTGTGTGAGAGCGATTCAACCGGCATAGCCTGCGGCGAGGGTGGAGGAGGCTCTGGCTGGCTATGATAGCGGTTGCGCCGCTGCATATTGCTATCTTCATAGTCAGGCCAGCGGCTCTTGTTGATGATCGCCCCTGTAACGCGCGGACGTGTTCTGTTCAACATTTGCCTGACGTGCAACAAAGCTCTGCGCGATGTTTTTGCTGGATCAATAACCAGCACGACAGCTTCGACGAGCGAAATCATGACCTGCGCATCGGCGACCGGAAGGAGAGGCGGGGCATCAAAAATAACATAGTCACAGGATAGTGTCTTGTAATGCTCAAAAAGCTTATGGGCCAGGGATGATTGCAGCAATTCTGCTGGATTTGCCGCCATACTGCCCGCTGGAAGCACGCGCAGGGTGGGTATGCTCGTTGCCTGGCCAGATAATTCCACCAGAGATTGTCCCCCGACCCCCAGGAAAATGTTTGCCAGGCCAGAGCGGCTATTTACTTGAAAATGCTGATACAGCGATGGATGGCGCAGATTAGCATCCACCAGCAGCACATGTTTACCAGACTTCGCTAAAAAGGTCGCGATATTGGCAGCGACGCTGGTTTTCCCCTCGCCGGCTAAGGCGCTTGTGACCATGACGAGCTTGAAAGGCCAGGTGGCCTGAGCCACGTTCAAATTGCCACACACTATGCGATATTTTTCGACCTGTGCCGCCGTTTCTTTCAACCCGCTGCCTCGCTGATCGCGCAGAGCGAGCGGGATAGATCCCAGAAGCTCCATTCCAAGCGATTCTTGCACTTGTTCAGGGGTGCCAGGTCGATCTTCTAGCCATTCGAAAATGATGATCAGCGCGATTGCCAGGCTCAGGCCGACCAGTGCCGCAATGCCCATATCCTGTGCTGGTTTCGGCTTAATTGGCGTCTCTGGCTCCTGCGCGGGAAGGATCTGCACAGGGGCTGGCAGGCGCGAATTGCTGTATTGCGCAAAGCTCTGGCAAATTTCGTTGGCAAGCTGCATCGCTAATGTGGGATTGCGATTCTGCACATCGAGTTCAATGAGCTGCGTATTAGGTTGAGGCTTCACGGTGACCATGGCGTTCAACTGCTCCAGGGTCATCCCTTGATGTTGCGCGATGACTGGCTTGAGCACCAGAGCATTCGTAAGCAGTTGGGCGTATGTCGGCTCGGCCGCTATACTGGCTACGACACCGCCTGAAGATGATGTATCCGCGGTGATAACAATCATCGCGGTGGCTTGATACACCGGGGGGCTAACTTTCTCAAGAAGATAGGTCATACCTCCACATAACACGACTCCCAGCACCAGTAACCACGCCCAACGTTTAAGCAGCAAAATATAGCGAATCAACGGACTTTGCATTACTCCGAACCACCCTTAACACACTTGCAACCTGATACACACATATTTCTCATACATTTACAAGCTATGCCATGCGATACGATGTTCAATGGCAGCCTGGCATTTCTTTTGCACTGTATACAAAGTATTCTATACGCGTATTAAACAAGTGTTATTAGTGTTGAGAAGGTGTAATGAAATGCGTCTGGTGGTTAACGTTCGTTAACAAAATTGCTTATATAGACGTTGATAAATATATAAAATAAATATGAAAAATTATGCAATAATTTTTCATTGACTAATAGAAATAATTTCCCATTCATGCAGTCAGATTTGCTATTGCCGCGCCAGGGGTTTACAATAGAACGCAGATTTCTAGAAGCGGAGGTATGTGTGCGAAAGAGGCGTATTGTAGGTATCGTGGTTTTTTTCGTAGTTGCTAGCCTGATTGTGGACGTAGTGTTTTTTGGTTCGGGTTTCTTGCCTTCGGGAGCAAGTGGGAAAGACAAGCTTGTTCCTCAGAGGACAGTAGCTTCTAGCAACAATGCTATCGTGCGTGAGAATGCCCAATTAGGTACGAACAAGTGGGAGATTCCAGTGCTCAGGGAAGCCTCAACGCAAATTCAGGCGTACGCTGGGGCAACTTCTGTGCTTCCTGGAAAACCGATTACATTTTATGCGAGTGTTCAACAAGAAGGAACACCTTACTCTATTTCTATCTATCGTATGGGCTGGTATGGAGGTTATGGAGGCCGCTTGATGGCTTACGAGGTAGGTTTGATAGGCCATAAGCAGGGATATTATGATCAGGATTCCCATCTGCTGCTGGGGTGTGGCTCCTGTCATGTCGATGTGAAAACGGGACTGGTGGAGGCAAAGTGGCAACCATCTTATACACTTGTGGTGCCTCTTGATTGGACAACAGGGATCTACCTGGCAAAGTTCACGGATATAAACGGCCTGGAGACGTATGTGCCTTTCGATGTGCTTGGCAACAGGCATTCGCTTTACGTGGCCGTTACTCCTGACACGACCTATGCTGCCTATAATACCTGGGGAGGGTACAGCCTGTATGACGCGGAGAGCGCCGCCCGTGGTAGCGAGGTAGTGCGTCTACCCAGGGGCGTGAAAGTCTCCCTCGACCGACCCTACACATTAACCCAGGGGGCCAGCCAGGTTCTCGTGTACGAAATCAATGCAGTTCGCTGGATGGAGCGGCAGGGGTATGATCTTTCCTACATAAGCAACATCGACTTGCACGAAGATCCGGCCCAACTTCTCAATCACCAGGCGTATCTTTCGCTTGGCCATGATGAATACTGGACCAGGGAGATGCGTGATGGCCTGGAAAATGCGCGCGCTCACGGCGTCAACCTGGCATTTTTAGGAGCAGATGCCGCTTACTGGCAGATGCGCTTTGATGCAGATAGCGCCGGGATTCCAGATCGCATAATCGTGTGCTATAAAGTGGCGACAGCCGATGGCGACCTGGCGGCCGACCCGCTCTATGGTAAGGATAACAGCCGTGTGACCGCTCTCTGGCGCGATCCGGTGATCGGCCGCCCCGAGAATGCTTTGATCGGTATCATGTACTCTGACCTGACGCATCAGCGCCCTGGTTTTCCCTGGCACGTGAGTCTGGGAGTTCACTCTCCGCTCATGGACGGCTCCGGGTTGCAAGCTGGCCAGAGCTATGGTTGTGACCTGGTCGGATACGAGTGGGATCATGCCTTTCCCAATGGCGCCGCTCCTCGCGGGTTACATGTGCTTGCCGAGTCGGCTACCGTCACTGATAGCGGTAAACATGACTTCAGCAATACGACTTATTACATCGCTTCATCGGGAGCCTTCGTCTTCGCTTCTGGTTCCATCTACTGGACCCTGGCCCTGGATGATTACCGCTTTAGTTCCGATAATCTATGCGCGCATTCCCTTCCTGTCGTACCCGCTATCCAAAAGCTGATGGCGAACATAATGAGGACGTTAGCGGTTCTTCATCCACATATCGGCTAGCCCTGATCCTGGTGCAGGCGTGCCCTACACGGATGGGGGCGCGCCTGCATGCTCTACTCTTGACAAGGCTTTCCCTCGTACACTATGCTACCCATAGCGATCGTCGTCAGCTATAGAGAGAGAGGTAAATATGAACGACAGCGAACTTCTGCAACACATAGAACAACTGGTGAACGAAGAGCATGAACTGATGAGTGCCTCGGAGGAAGGCAATCTAGACGAGGCTCAGCGAGCACGTATAAAGACGATAGAAGTCAATCTCGATCAGTGCTGGGACCTGCTGCGCCAGCGCCGGGCGCGCCGGCACGCCCACCTGAACCCTGACGAAGCTAGCGTGCGCGATGTGGATACCGTCGAGCATTACCAGCAGTAAGCCGAGAACGTTTACATTCTTATCCTGTGGTGCTGTGCGGTGATGTGGTGTGGCAGAGTGTGAATGGAAGCTACTCAGGAGTAATGGATATGCCGGAGTACGACCCAGCACAAGACAAATATAGCCCACTACAGACGATTCTTGTGGTGGAGGATGATGAGAGTGTGGGTATGTTCCTGGTCGAAGCCATCTCACAGGAGACTTCCTATTGCGCGCTCCTGGTCAGTGATGGCCTCCAGGCTCTGAGGGCCGTGGAAAACATAAAACCTGGCCTGTTTATCCTGGATTACCAGTTGCCGAATATGAACGGCATTGAATTATATGATCGCCTGCATGCTATGCAGGGACTGGAAGCTACCCCCGCTCTCATGATGAGCGCACGCCTTCCAGCTCATGAGTTGGAACGGCGCCACATCACGGGGATGCGCAAACCTCTCGATCTGGATCATCTGCTCCACACGATAGAGCGCTTGTTAGCGTTGTAGCAACGTCCCGTAACGCGTGGCTGGCCTCCCCTACGGAGACGTCGATCGCTTCCTGCCATCTTTGGCTTCCGTTCACGCCTATTGCTGCGTCAAGCTTCGATTGATGGGTGAGTGGCTGGGACATGGCGACCGCAAGGGTCGCCACTACACTTTGCTCGTCAATCGAAGCTTGACGCAGCACTAAGTACATTCAAGCAACTTTCGCGGAATGTGGTATGTTTCTCTAGCGGTTCGCATTCCGCGTTCGGTGCTTGAATGTACTTATGAGGCCAGCCACGCGCTACGGGACGGGATTGATCGCCTCTGGCGCGATTGTCTGTACTGGACTGCGTCCGGGCAGCGTTGCGCTGTCCTCCTCTGGCTGTATCGCATAGGTTGCATCTGCCGCGATGTCTTTGCGCGTGAACTCCTTGAGGCCCAGTACAGCCATGAACGAGAAGGCCGCCAGGATGATAATAAACAGCGCGATTGGCGTGGAATCCCCGCCGAATTTCGCCAGCAGTGTTACCGCGATAAGAGGCGACAGACCGCCGGCGAAAGGTGCGGCAAGTTGGTACCCAAGCGACGCGCCGCTGTAGCGCAGCTTAGTGCTAAAGCGCTCGGCGATCAGCGCCGCCTGGGGACCGTACACAAAGGCGTGGCAGAGGGCCAGCGAAAGGACGATAGTCAGGATTACGAGCACCGGGTTCCTTGTGTTGAATAGCAGGAAGTATGGGAAGGTGAAGACCAGCATGAGTAGACAGCCAAGCAGGTACCAGCGCCGCCG
>JALYVR010000600.1:0-583 GCA_030853145.1 Chloroflexota bacterium
GAACCACGCATCCACGAGATGCTCACTTTCTTCCTCGATTATTTGCCGGCGACGGTCGGTGTCCTTTTGATGACGAGAGCCGAGCCGCTCCATTTGCCGCTTCTGCGCTGGCGGGCGAGAGGAGAACTCTGTGAACTGCATGGAGCCGATCTGCGTTTTTCGCTGGAAGAGACGACAAGCTTTGTGCGCCAGGCTTTCCCAACGCCACTCTCAGATGCGGCGCTCAAACAGCTTGACGAATCCCTGCAAGGTTGGGTGGCCGGCCTGCGCTTGCTGGCTCTTGCGCTTCCTTTGCCCGCGAACAGGACAGGGCCTGAGCTGATGACAGTGCGGGCCGTCGAGCACGCGCTCGTTTTCCTGGACCAGCTCCCTGAGCCATCATCTCCCTTCCAGCCCCTGCTTGATTACTTTGTGACAGAGATCCTCAAAGCGCAGCCAGAACAGGTGCAAGGCTTCCTCCTGCAAACCAGCGTACTCACTCGCCTGAGTGGCCCTCTCTGCGAAGCCGTGACTGGCGTAGGGAACGGCGCGGCACAGTTGGAAGCCATAGAACAGGCCGGGCTGTTTCTGGAAGCGCTAGATG
>JALYVR010000600.1:593-3781 GCA_030853145.1 Chloroflexota bacterium
AGGCTACGCTGCGGTTGGGTGAAGAGGCGCTGCGTGCGCTGTCGTTACGCGCAAGCCACTGGTACGAGCAGCACGCGCTGGCAGCAGAGGCGATCGCGGCAGCCCTGCTAAGCCATGATTTTGAGCGTGCCGCTCTGTTGATTGAACAGATGGATACGCAGGGACAGCTCTCTGAGCTTTACATAGTGCGTCGCTGGCTGGAACGTCTCCCGGAGGAGGTGTTACGCGCGCACCCAATGCTTTGCTGGCTGGCTGCGCTTTCGCTCCAGGGACCTCAGGAAAAGGCCCCTCTCCCTACGGCGGTGAGGCAACGCGCGGAAGTTCTGTTGCACATGGCGGAGGAGGGTCTGGACCAGCAGAGCCAGCCCGATCTCCCAGGGCTGATCGCTGCATTACACGCGATGAGTGCCTGGCGGCAGGAGTTGTTTCCCCGCGCGATAGAATACGCACGACAGGCGCTTGCTCTGCTGCCGCGTGACACGCAAGCTGACCCGCTGCACATGTGGCGCGGCGTTTGCCTGTTCATTGCCGGCACCGGATACATGTATGATGGAGAGTTTGCGGGGGCGCGATCTGCCTTTCTGGAGGCGCACACGTGCAGCCTGGCCACGGGCGACAGGCATTTCACGCGCAGCCTGATTTTGCTCGTAGGTGTGTGCAGCCACATACTAGGCGAATTGTACCAGGCGCGCGAGTATTACCAGCAGGCGCTCTCCGATGCCAGGCGGCAAGAGGATCGCGAGATCACCGCTCGCTCATTGCTGGGCCTGGCAAGCATCGCTTTTGCCTGGAATAACCTCTCACTCATAGAGCAGCAGGTAAACGAGGCCCTGACGCTCACGACGGATGAAGACATGGATCTGCGCAATGATGCGGCCTTGCAACTTGCGGAACTCGCGCACGCACGTGGGCATATCACCTCAGCCCAGCAGCAGCTAGCTGTCCTTCTGGCTCGCCTCCAGATGGCTACCACGCCCGCTGCCGCTCAGAAGCGTGCCAATGTCCTGGTTTTTTCGGCTCATCTCTCTCTGGAGGTTGGTGATCTAGAAAACGCGAGCCGCATTGTAGAGACGCTTGACCTTGAGGAGCATCTATCGGCCAGAATCCTGCACTCACGCCATTTCCTGGCTCAGGGCAAGTTTCACGAAGCAGCTCTTCAGCTTGAGCATTTGCTTCCCGTCGCTCAGGAATGGGACCATACACTAGAGATCAAGGTCCTGCTCTCACTGGCTCACGCCGCCTGCCGGGAAGATCTGCAAGCCCGGCAGTGGCTTCAGCAGGCGCTCTCCCAGGCGCGCAGCACGGGCGTTGTTCGCCTCTTTGTCTCCGAAGGGGAACCGCTGGCCCGCCTGCTACGTCAACTGGTGCCAACGCTTCAGGAGCGGGCGCTACGTGCCTATGCGCAGACCATCCTGCGCGCTTTTGCACGGCCCGTTGAAGCAGATGACCCCGGTCTTGCCTCTTCTGCGGGCCTGCTGTTTGAGCCGCTTTCCGCGCAGGAACAGCGTGTCTTGCGTCTGCTGGCGACCGGACACAGCAACCGGGAGATCGCGCAAGAGCTGGTCGTGTCGGTCAACACGGTGAAGGACCACGCGAAACATCTCTACCGCAAATTAGGAGTCAGCAACCGCCTGCAAGCCGGCGAAGTGGCGCGTCACCTGAAACTCATCTAAGTTCCTCTCTGTCATCCTTGCTGACAACCACCCGCGAAACCACTCCATAGGAGGGTGCTGTCTCCTCACACGCTTACTATAATGACAGCAGACGTCTGGATAAAGACCCTTTCTAGTCAAATTAGGCATATCATATCAAATCCGGTTAATCAATGTACTTTCGCGTGGCAGCGAGTTGGCTTTTCAGCAAGATTAAATGTACAGTGATCATCAGGATTTGATATTACACCCTGAACAGAGGAGAACATTGATGACATCTACGATAACTTATGAATATATAGCGTTGCGCAAGTTGCTGTGGATTGGCCCGCTGGCTATTGTGAGCGCGGTCATTGCTAATCTCATTGTGCGCGCCATCGCGGTCGCGTTTTTGGGAGTCCCTGGGACATTCCAGTACTTCCAGCCCGCCTATATCATCGGCAGCACGATCATATACCTGCTGTTGGCTCTGCTCGCCTTTGCGCTGGTCAGTCGCTTTGCGCGCCGGCCTCTCCGCTTCTACCGCGTGCTGGCGCTCGTCGCCCTGCTCGTCTCATTTCTCATTCCAGCTATGCCTCTGAGTGGTTTATTCCCCATTCCCGGCATGAATGTACACATTTTCTGGACCATGATCGTGATGCATATTGTTTCTGCCGTCATCGTCGTTGGTCTGCTGACTACACTGACGCGCGAGCAAGCATAACTACTGAGGCAAGGAAAGCTCAAGACGTTTTCGAAGGAAAGGAGAGGATGATGCGCCATCATCCATCCAGGAACTACCGTATCATAAGCGTGATGTTTTGGGCTTTTCCATACTTACTCTGGCAAGCTTTCGGTCACTGGAGCGGTTTTCTCGCCGGCGTGATCCTGGCTCTCATTCTCACCGCTATGCTCAACGGCCTATTCCGGGTGAGCAACTGGAAGACGGCTTCCTCTACCGGGCGGCAACCTTTACAGGCAACAGAGCCGCAACTACGAGGCCAGGAAGAGAATCGCAAGGAAGCGGAGCCGTATCAGCGCGGTTACCAGGCAGAGGATGAGCACTACCGCCCAGGGCCGCAGTTGTACCAGGCGGAAGCGCTCCAGCCTCAGTACGAGGAAATGCAGGTGCCATACCCGCAGGAAGAAATGCCTTCAATGAAGCAGTAGTAAAGAATTCTGCAATTATATACATATTCCACCTCACCCGCTCAGCGTATGACGCCATGCATATACAGAATAATCCCGATTGCCCCGGCGGCGTTGTTCAACATATGCAGCAGCATGCCGGGCCAGATGGAGCGTGTGCGCCAGCGCAGGAAGGCCAGGGCCAGACCGATGAGCGCCAGGATGGGGAATGAGGCCAGGTCGGCATGCACCGCCGCGAAGACGATGGCGCTCAGTACAATGGCCCAGCCGACCGCCATGCCGCGCCGCAGGCCGGGGAAGAGGAAGCCGCGAAAAAAGGTCTCCTCGCAGAACGGCGCCACGAAGACGGCCAGGAACAGCACTGCATAGGTGGTGATCGGAGCAACCTTACCGAGTTGCAAGTATACC
>JALYVR010000052.1 GCA_030853145.1 Chloroflexota bacterium
CTACGGGACGACCAACCTCTTTTCGGTTTACGAAAGCAGCACATACTGGGGATGCAGCTTCAGCCGCTCGCAGGTAGTGCGCAGCATCTTCACCTGCTGCAAGTGATCCCGGCGTTTTTTTACAAACACCAGCACCTGTGCCGCCCGCGTCACAAAGATATGCGTTGCCGATGTATCAAATGGCGGAGCATCTATGATAATCAGGTCAAACATGCTTTGTAGATCGGGCAGCAGGTCTAGCAGGCCCTGTGTAGTGAAACGCTGATTCTGGGCCAGTGTGGCCGTGGCGGGCAGCAGAAAGAGATTGGGCTGCGTAGTCCTATTCACAAAGGATAGCAGGCGTCCTGAGGGCGTTGTGGTATTGAGCGGGCCGGCACTTGGCAATTGCGCATGCAGCGTGGGATGATCGAAATCCGCGTCGATTAACAGAGTTTTATGGCCTTTGTTGGCCAGGAACATCGCGAAGGGAGCGGCAAAGCGCCATTTCTTGTGAGGTGTCGTCAGCAGCACAGTGTGGGCGCCCTGGCTTTTGAGAGCGGTTGCGCTCACAGAGGCGCTGAGGAGCCGCAGCGATTTGATGCGTCCCATAAAAGGAATGCGCCGGGATTGCAGCAGGCGCCGTTGCTCGAACTGAGACAGTTGCGGCGTTTCCGTGAGCGGAGACACGCCGATAATTCTCAGTAGCTCGCCCCTATGTCGGATGGCAGGCGTCAGAAAGTCCACGATGATCAGCAGGCAGATGATCACCAGCAGGCCGCCGCCCAGTGTCGCCAGCCGAATCGTTGTTGTGCCGGGAGGTGAGGTGATGGGTATATCGGGAATAGTCGCCGGCTTCAAGATCACATACATCTGTGGCACCAGGGGGAGCGCCTGCTGCACTTCTTTGAGCGATTGGTTATAATTGAACAGCGCGCGCTCATCCTGGTCGCGCTCGTATTCCATCTCGTTAATGGACTTCTGCTGGGTTGGAGTCAGCACGAGAGGGCCGTGCGCCGGGTGCGCGGGCGTAGCCGCGTCAATGCGCTGATTCAAGCTGTTGATTTCGTTGCTTAATCTTGAGACGTTTGGTTGCAGCCATTGCGAATAGTAGGTCAACTGCTTGCTTAAATCTGCGGTCTGTGAGTCCACGAAATAACGTGTCAGGAAGTTCGCGATATCCGCGGTAGCGAAAGGCGAGACATCGGAGACCTTGATAATCATAAGCTGGCTCGTTGTATCGACCTCGACCGAGATATTCTTCTGGAGCGCGGCGTACGGGAGGCGCGGGTAGGTTTTTGTGATGTGAGCAAGGGCGCCGGGTGACATCACCACTCCCTGGTACGAAGTGGGGATAGTCAATTGCACAATTTGTGCGGGAAAGGCGTTCGCTGCCAGGACGTGGTCGTTCAGAAGAACAGAGGTCGATGCGCTATATTGCGAGGTCATGCTATCGCTGATCTGGCCGCCGAGCCACCAGCACAGCGCAATCACCAGGCCAATGAGCCACCATTTTCTCACAATACCGTCTATATATGCTCTCATTTCCATGACTGAAAGCTTCCTATTCGCGCTGTGCGCTATGTGCGACTGTCGTTTCGCTGGGTGGCCCCACCTCTGCCAGACGCGGGAGATCGCCAGGTGTGCCGGTCACTTCAGCATAGATAGCAAATAACTGTGCCGCGATCTCTTGCTGGTTGAAGCGAGACAGAGCCTGGCGCCAGGCCTCTTCTCCCATGCGCTGCCGCAGTTGAGCATCGCTGAGCAGGGTGAGGAGGGCCTGAGTGTAGGACCCGGTATTCCGTACGTCCACTACATATCCGCTGGCTTGATCGTCAACGATGCAAGGCATGCCGGTCCCATTATGCGCGACAACTGGCAATTTTGCTATCATAGCTTCCAATAGTACCATCCCGAAGCTCTCCACGAACGAAGGATGGGTCAAAATGGTGGCCGAACGATAGGCATCCAGGATGAACGCGGGCGGATTATCTTGCACGATCTGTATATGCTCGCTGACGCCAAGCTTTGCCGCCAGCGCCAGAAGCCGCTGTCTGAAGGCTGGTTCGGCGGGCTGGGAGGGACCGATGATCAGGAGCTTCGCCTCTGGGAAGCGGGCCACGATTGCGGGGAGGCAGCGGAGCGTATATTCCCAGCCTTTGCGTTCAATAAGTTGGCCGACGCCCAGAATGAGGGGGGAGCCGGTGACCCCAGCTTGCCGGAGGAGCCGCCCAGGTTCATGCTCGCTGTCCGTCTCATGGAACATGTCAGGACGAGCCACATGGGGTACAACGCATAGTTTTTTAGGGCGGACTCCCAGGGCTATAAGTTGCTGGCAGGTGTACTGGGTAAACACGATTACGCGGCTGCTCATATTGAAGAAAAATCGTCCGGCGGTTCGATCATAAAGTTCGCGCAGGGGACGGCGTTTGGGATAGATATGAAAGTGTGGGGTAAAGATCACGGGCCGCCGGCGCAAACGGGCCAGCAGGATAGCCAGCTCGCTTCTGCCCTCAGCATAGCCGTGGCAGTGGATGATATCGGCATCGGTTGTGAGCAGGGCATGAATAAAAGGCCAGGAAAAAGGCCGTCCTTTGCGCTGCCCGGCCGGGCAACGGCGGACGTGAATGCCATCTATATATTCATCAGCAGGCTGTTGTGAATTGACCTGAAAGGTGAGTACTTCGGCATCCCAGCCGCGCAGCAGCGCTTCTTGCATGGGCCAGTAAAAATAATACATATCAAAGGGACGCATCACCGTGTCTGGAAAATTCCAGACAACCTGAAGCAATTTCACGGGTAGTCTCCTGTCTACGATTCCTTCCTGATTATGAATATCGCGCGTTAGAGTACTATGGGAATACGGTTGCGAAATGGTTAATTTCGCCGCAATCTGGTAAAGGATCAATAGTGCTATATGCATCCAGAAAGTACTAGAAAGAGGGGAAAATGCTTGTCCTCCCAGCAAATAATGCTAGTATTTTGCTTGGGTGGGCATGATTCATTCAGCCCCTCCACGGGCGTGCATATGCTGGCGGGGGCGGGCGTGATCCATCAGGCCCCTACGCAAGGCGATGGAGAGATTTGGCACATGGTAACAGGTATCAAGCATGGCAGGTTACATTTTGCCAGTATAGTGAAGAGTATACTTTTTTGTTGTCTGCTAGGCTGTCTATGCTTTATGGCGGCATGTGGGACACCGGCTGATCCGGCGCATCCTTTGAGCGCGAGTGACACGCCTACGGCCAGCGTGACCGGGGATACGGCAGGGACACCGGGTGGCCAGGTCGCGCCCATCCAGGTGATAGCATCCCAAACGACAGTCACGACCTATCCTGGTGGGCAGATGCACATGACTATTTCCACCAGCCCCTATGCTGTGTGTACCTTTCTTGTGACCTATGGCAAGAGCCAGCCAAGCAGCAATCCGGGCGTCGTGCCGCATACAGCCGACACTCATGGTATGGTGAGTTGGACGTGGAGAGTAGACGGTGATGCGCATACAGGCGCGTGGCCTTTAACCATCACGGCGGTGCTCGCTAATGGCGCGAAGACTGGGAAGCGGGTGACGGTACACGTGACATTCCCGCCTATCAATGTAGTCAGCGCGCAATCTGTGCTGCGAGCGGCGCCACGCGCAACTATGCAGCTAACGATTGCCACGGCTCCGTCCGTCAGTTGTGTGTTGCTGCTTAGCTATGGAGCGGGGAAGCCGGTGAAAAGGTTAGGCGGACACTCCGATGTCAGCGGTATCGCGAGCTGGTCCTGGCGTGTCGCTAATAGCGCGATGGCGGGTACCTATCCCTTAACGGTGATTGTTACTCTGGCAGATGGGGAGACTGGCTCTACGCAAATAAATATGCTTGTTGTATAAGACCGTGTTCCGGGCATCTGGAGAACTTAATTGAGAAATCTTAATGCGATGTGGCCATCGTTAACCAGACCTTGACACCCTTGCCATACAGGTTCCATTGAGGACTGGTATTATAGGCGCAGTATAGTGAAGGAAGGCAGTAGAAATTGTGCAAAAAGGTTCGGTATATCTTTTATGGCTTGAGGGGGTAGATCCAGAGAGACTGGAGGCGGTTCCTGCCGTGATGCGCTTGAAAGCGCGGGGTACCAATGTTAGCCTGGCGCCTCTGCCGCTGGTAGAGCGAGGACAATGCTACTATCAGATGTTCACAGGCATGGGGCCGGGGCGCTTTGGTCGCTTTGATGCCGTGCATCCAGAGGCATATAGCGTGCGGGACAATAGCGACCTGCCCGAGGGGGCCACTGGCAGTTTGTTGCCGGATATGCTGCGCGCGCGTAGATTGAAGATTGCCGCGCTGGAGGTGCGGAATGCCAGCAGCCTCGACGCGCTGGCGGGCCAGGAACTTGATTTTGTCTTTATGCACCTGGCAGACGGGACTGCTCTGGCGCCGGAAGCGCTTGAAGCCCTTGTGGAGAAATGCGGCACCTTGAACCCTGACGGCGACCTCCTTGTGCTGAGCGGGCTGAGCGAGAGCAGGCGCCGGGCCGAACTGAATGTGAACGATTTCCTGGTGGAGGTGGAACTGCTGGAGGTAAGCGCGCCACGTGAGCAGGGTGAGATCAACTGGCCGGAGTCGCTGGCGTATGGTGTAGGGGCAGGGCAGATCTGGATCAACCTGCGCGGGCGCGAGCCGCAGGGCGTAGTCGGTTCCGGGCGCGAGTACCAGGAAGTGTGCGATGCCTTAATAGATGAGTTTCAAAACCGTTGGCTGGATCCGCTGACGCAGGAGCCGGTGGTCGAGCGCGTGTTCAAGCGGGACGATATCTACGCGGGTGACTACCTGTTTAAGGCCCCTGACCTGATCACCGTCTACCGCCCAGGCTACGTGGCTTCGGCCAACGCGCAGGCGCTACGCCTGGACGGGGAGAGTGTGCGCATAGTAGATGCGGCGGTGCGCGATGTTCAGGCGCCCTTCGCGCGCCTGATCGGTGCCGGCCCCCGGCTTGGCCATGAGCAAGGGCTGCGGGGGCGGCTGATCGATATCGTACCCAGCGTGCTGTACTTACTGGACCTGGTCATTCCACAACGCGTCGATGGTGAAGTGCTGCTGCCAATGTTTGCCGCCGACTACTACAGTCGGACGCCGATTCGGGACGCGGAGGAGGATGAGGACATGCTCTCCGACGAGGAAGAAGGTCTGATCGTTGATCGTTTGCGAGACCTGGGATATCTAGGATAGCTTTGACAGCAGGTATAACTAAGGAAGGCGGCAGCGTAGTGTCTCCAGCGTATCCCAGAGAGTCTTCCGAGGAAGAACCCGCACGTGTGCAGACGAGCTTTACCAACCATGTGCCCGCCAACGAGCATGAGGAATCATCCTCGCCCTACTGGCACGCGGTCGAGGAGGTTGATAACGACTTTGTAGAGATCTCGACGGCCCATGTACCGGTTGGAGATGTAGCGGAGGCATCGACACACCCCATGCGATTGGGCAGCCTGGAGGAGGGCCAGAATAACGAGCCGGCGCCATTACCCGGTCCGCAAGCTGCTGGGACTGGGACCCCACATTATGGCCTTCAGCGCCATAGCGGACATTCCAGGGTGCAAAAAACCGATACCCTGTCTCCACCTTTTCGCTTACCCAGTCATGGGCCAGGTGGACGACACGCGCGCTTGCTGCCGCGCTATGGGCAGGTGAAGCCCGCCCCGCATACCGCGTCAGCCCCTCCGCAAGTTCTCCAACCTCAGCGTAGTCTGCCACCCGTTCCGCATAGCCAGTATGGAGGTTCTGCTGGAGAGGAGGAGCTTGCTAGTGAAGGCTTGCTAAGGCCATCTGAAACACCTGCTCGCCTCAATGCGACAGGCTCGACCCGAGGGCCGTGGAAACGCCATGCGACGCCGTTCAGAACGGTACAACTGGTTCCACAGAGCGAGAAGGTGCTCTATGACGAAGTAGCGCGCCTTGACACTATCTCCATGTTCGCGGTGCGCGCGCGCCCGGAAGTTGGGCTCCAGCAAGATATCTTTATCAACGACTGGGTAGAGGATATTACGCGCCAGGAGACCACGCGTCTGTCGGTAGTGGAGATGCCGGTTGTCATCAAATCGGCGGCGGAGGAAAAACGCAGTATGGTTGCCAGCACGGCCGGCAACGCCGCGTTGGCGGGAGCAGGTGATTTTATATCTGCCGTCCTGCGCTATATCACCAATGTATTCATGACCCATATCGTGGATCAGAGTGTCTATGGCATCTTTGTCGAAGCTAACACCGTTGTGATTGTGCTGGGTTATGCCGCAAAGCTGGGCCTGGATAGCGTCCTCCTGCGCTTCCTTTCGACGTACCGCACACAAGGCGAGCGCGGCAAGGCGGCCGCGCTCATCCGTTTCGCGACAAGTGTCTCGCTGATCTCCGGCCTGATCTGCGCGTTGCTCTTTTTCGTGCTCTCTTCGCTGCTGGCGCATATGGTGTATCACAAGGCGGTTTACGATATCCCGTTTAAGGAGTCCGCGCTGCTGGTGCCATTGATCGGCACGCAGCTTGTCGTTGCTAGCGGACTACAGGCGCTCAAGGCCATCAAATGGAAGGTATATGTCGACCGCCTGATACAGCCTGGGCTGACTCTGGTATTGCTGGGCGTTTTTTACCTGCTGGGCCTGCGCCTGGAGGCCCTGATTTTAGCCACCATTTGTGGGTACCTGGCCTCGATGATCACAGGACAGATATTGCTGCGGAAAGCTGCCAGCAACCTGCTCAACGGCGCGTCACCCGAATACGAGCGCAAGACCTGGCTGCGTTTCGCCTTCCCGATGTTTTTCAACTCGATGATCCGCAATATTCTTAACTCGACCGATGTCCTGTTTCTAGGCGCGCTGGCGGCCACGAGCCAGGTCGGACTTTACGGGGCCGCCGACCGCGTCAGCTATTTTGTGGTCATGCCGCTGATCGCCCTGAACGTGATCTTCTCGCCGATCATCGCGGAATTTCACTCGCGTGGAGAGCATGCACAGCTCGCGAACATGTTCAAGATAGTCACGAAGTGGTCATTTTCGCTCAGTTGGCCGATCTTCCTCGGTTGTCTCGTCTTCCATGATGCGATCCTGGGCATTTTTGGCGCGAAATACATCGCGGCGGGGTGGGTGCTGATTATCCTGGCCTTTGGGAACCTGGTAGACTCCGGGGTGGGCTCGGTCAACTACCTGCTGGTGATGACGGGCCGGCCCAGGGTCATACTGGTAAACACGGTCACGACCGTCGTCGTCAATGTAGCGCTGGCGATCCTGCTCGTGCCGCGCTATGGCATTATAGGCGCGGCGCTGGCGGCGGCGCTGGCAGTCGTGATCCTGAATGTGGTCGGCCTGATCGAAGTGTACTGGATCATGAAGATTCACCCGTACCGCTGGGATATGTTGAAGCCGCTGGTGGCTGGTATCATCGCGTCTCTGGCGACCGCCCCGCTGGCCGCGCTCATTCATCCCGGCTATGGCCATCTGGCGATACTGGGCGCGCTCTGTCTCGTTATGCCATTAGTGATAGTATACGTGGCCTTGCTGGCGCTCTTCCGTTTCAGCGAAGAGGATGTGATGGTATTTGAAACGGTGCGCGCCAAGTTGGGCAAGAGAAAGACGGCCTGATGGCTGGAAGACGGTAAAGAGGTTTCATGAAGGAAGCAACAGTCAGTATTATTATCATCACCTGCAATCGACCGTTTTTGCTCGATCAGTGTATTCAGCGCGTGCTGCATCAGCCCTACGCGTACAAGGAAATTATTGTGGTCGATAGCTCGTCAAACGCTGAGAGCGAGCAGGTAGTGGCGCGCTATGAGGCCGTGCGCTCGCTGCGTTTGCGGGGCCAGCAGCATAATATGCCGCAGGCGCGTAACGCAGGCATCGCCGTCTCGCGTGGAGAGATCGTGGCCTTCATTGATGATGACTCGATGGTCCAGCCAACATGGCTTGAGGCGCTGGTGAGCGTGTACCAGGATGAGGGCGTGGGCGCGGCCGGCGGCCGGGTGATAGGCATGCCAGAGCCGTACAGCGAGCAGGTGGAGGGGCTGCCGCGCCTTATCGTGGAGGACTCCGGGCGCGTCATTGCCAGGGACGCCGGGCTTGTCAGCAGCGCGGCGCTGGAGGTTGACCATTTGATCGGCTGCAATATGTCCTATCGCCGCAAAGCCTTGGAGCAGGTGGGTGGGTTTGATCCCAACTACACGCTGACGAACCTGCGCGAGGAGACCGATCTCTGCGTGCGGGTAAAAAAGGCTGGCTGGCGCATTGTCTTTCAGCCCGCGATCTCGGTCGTCCATTTTTCGGCGCGTAGCCTGCAACCATATTTCCTGGAGCGGCCGTCGGTGCAGTTCTCCAATGGCCGCAATTGCAGCTATTTCGCCGTCAAGCACTTCGGCCTGCGGCCGCGCACACTTAGGGGCCAGTTGCTGGATGCCGGGAAGTCTTGCGGGCGCGCAGCTTACTTCGCGGGCCTCTTCGGGGTTGGGGCCGCCGCACAGTTAGCGGGGCGGCTGGTTGGCACAGCGGAGGGCGTGCGCTGGCAGATGAGTAGCGAGAAACGCGCGGCCGGAGCGCCGCGCATCGAGCCGGTACGCGCTGAATATGACGAGCGGCCGCTTCCGCTTGAGAGCCAATCACTATTGTAAAACTCTATCTTTGTGATGTTAGGCACCAGTGAGATACCGCCGGTAGTGTGATCGCGCGGGAATTATGCAGGCTCCAGAGCGGGAAATCGTTGGCCCGGTGGCCCCCATTCGGTCCCATTGCCCGCCGACAATGCAGGGCCATGTATCATTAGTAGCTATAGGTAGCAAGAGTACAATAAAAACAGAGTGGGTAAAAGGGGATGCCCATCTTCAAAGAAGGAATGATAGAGCGATGCGAACACTGCTATTTGGCATTGATGGTCTGACGTTTCGGGTGCTGGACCCCATGATAGCGCGTGGGTTGTTGCCCAATTTTCAACGCGTGCGCGACAGTGGAGTGCAGGGCATATTGAAATCTACAATTCCACCGATGACGCCGCCAGCCTGGATGTCGATCTCGACCGGGTTAGCGCTTGCCGGGCATGGAGTGTATGATTTCTGGGAATACGAGCAGACGGAGCAGGGCCCACAGGCTCACGTAGTAACGCATCGTCAAGGTGGGAAAGCCATCTGGAATATTCTCAGCGACTGGGGCAAGCGCGTCATCGTGGCGAATGTGCCGCTGACGTATCCAGCGGAGCCGGTCAACGGCATCATGGTGAGCGGCTATATGGCGCCAGACATGCGCGGCAGTGTCACCTATCCGAGCGCTTTCAGAGAGGAACTGCTCCAGGTTGTACCCGACTATCAGATCGATCTTGATCCCGCTATATCGGGCGGGCAGATTGGTGATCCGCTGGCGGCGACGCTCAAAATGACGCGCGCGCGCCTGGCGTTGTTTCGCTTACTGCTCAGCAAGCCCTGGGATTTCTGTTTCCTGGCCTGTAGCGGCGCCGACCGCATTCAGCACCTGCGCTGGGACGAGATTATGGCCTTTCACCCGCAGGCGGTAGAGTACTACCAGATGCTTGATGAGGCCCTGGGGTTGATGCTGGCGGAGTTGGGGGCCGACGATCTGTTGATGATCGTCTCTGACCACGGCTTTCAGGGCGTGCGGCGCAAATTCTACTTGCAGGAGTACCTCTACCGCGAGGGCCTGCTCTGTATGCGGGACACAAAGAACCGGCGCCGGGCCGAGCTATCTGGTTTTGCCAGAAAGGCCGTGCGCATGCTGCAATTGCAGCGCCTGGCTCGCAATGTGCGGGGTCACCTGCGGCATGGCGGAGTTATAGGGGTTGAGAAGGAACAACATGCCGCCCGCCTTCCAGATCTGGATTGGGCCACAACGCGCGCCTGGATTCCCTCGGCATCGGGCTTCCTGGCAGGCTATGCCGATATCTTTCTGGCCGATACGCTCGCGGAGGAGGAGATCGACGCCTTGATGCAGAAGCTGCGGGAGATACGTGATCCAGAGACGGGCGAGTTGCTCATAGCAGAGATGCATCGCGAGGATGTGTACGGCGTCGGGCCTTTCGCGCCGCCGGAGCGGCACCTGATCGTGCTTGCCAACGAGCGCACCACGCTACCCACTGAACTGGGGCGCGGCATGCTCTGGGAGACCAGCGATGTCACATCGGGCATCCATCACCCTGACGGCGTTCTGTATCTCTATGGAAATACGGTGAAGCAGGGAGAGCGTGTACCAGTGGCCAGTATCTATGATATTGTGCCGACCATCCTTTCCTATATGGGCCTGCCATTGCCCGAAGAGCTGCCAGGAAAGGCGCTACAGCAGGCCTTTGAGCCAGCGCTTGCTGCCGTAGCCGATGCTCAAAGTGAAGGGGTTGTGATGCGCAAATTAAAAAAAATAGCGTCAAGGACTATATAAGGGATGCCATGGTACCTGCACAGATGCGAGGGCATCGGCACAGGCGCCAGGGCATCCGCAAGGGACTGCGCCTGCATATCATCTATACGTCCATAAGGACGAGAGAACGTACCCGGAAGGAATAACTACTCATGAGAAGATGGGCGCTAATTCTCCTTGTCATAGCGCTGGCACTATTGATAGTTGCGAGCGGCTTCCTGGCATATGAGATATTTAACTCACCGAATGGACCGCTTGGCCGCCGGCCAAGCGGCGGTTCAGCGACCGCTAATCTGGGGCAGACGCCAATAGGACAGACACAGACCCCGGTTGCTGCCAGAGGTTGTGGCATCAGAAAGAGCGGATCGGGATATACCTTTTCCTGGCTGCATGCCTCGAATGGCAACATTCTGGCGGATACCAACTGTATAGTTGACCTGAAAGGGTTCAACTGGTCGCAAACTGAGTTCGGCAATGCTGTGGGTGGGGGACCGAAAACGCGCATCAGCGAGCAGCGCTTCGTCTGGTATAACCAGACCTTCCACATGAATGTGTGGCGTATCCCGGTAAATAGTGTCTGGTGGGATCAGAATGTGAACGTGCCATTGGCAGGCATGAATTACCAGGCGTGGATACAGCAAATAGTCAAGTGGGCAGAAATGCAGGGTGACTATGTGATACTCACGAAGGGACCGCAATTTCATAATCCACCTTGTGGGGGCAGTGAGACCTTCTGCCCTTCACAAAACCAGTCCAAGAAAAATGAAGCGATTAATCCCGTGCTTTACCAGAAGGAAGCGACGACGGGCCAGTATATTGATTCTGGTGTCGCCATGTGGACAAGTATCGCCAGGCTCTATGCTAACGACCCGGCGGTCCTCTATGATAGCTGGAACGAGATGCATAATATCGATCCGGTGATGTGGCAGCAGAGCGAGAACACTTTGATAGCGACTATTCGCGCGCAGAACCCGCGGTCGCTGGTCTTTTTAGGGGGACCCAATTTCAAGTCAAATATCAACCCGCTGATCCAGCACGATGTTCCAGATTTCAGTCAGTCCAACCTTGTCTATGACTTTCATGTCTATAACGGCTTTCAGGGCGTGTTTGATGGGAAGCATTGCAACGAACCGCAGAGTCCCCTGTGGTCGGGCTGGCCTGGCGTTGCCGATGAACAGGTAGGTTTTGCGCAGAATCACGGGAAGGCGGTGGCGATCAGCGAGTGGGGTGGCTGCAATGACTTCGATCAGTACAATCAGGCTATCACCTCCTATGCCCATACACACCATATCATCCTTGTCTATTATGATGAGACAGGGATAGTAGCCAATGAAATAGGCGGTCAGCTTAACAGCAATGGCCTGAAGGTACAAGCGGCCTTTGCTACCTGGTAGAGCGGCGGGTGCGGTGGCAAAGTGGAAAACGTACATCGCAAGACGAGCGCGAGCACGCCAGATTTGTGAAGCAGTGTACTAGAAGGGTGGAGCAGAGGTGACAACAGAGAGATCGCCGTTAAAGCTCTCTCGTCGCCAGGTGTTAGGGTGTTGTGGCTGGACACTGGCGGCCGGGGCGGTAGCAGGTGGTGGAGCGCTGGCCGATGCGGTCTATGAGACGGGTGCTATCCAGGAGACGCATATCACATTGCGTGTACCGAACCTGGCGCCAGCGTTTGAGGGCCTGACAATCACGCAGATTTCCGATTTGCACATTCATTCGTTTGGTGATGTAGAGCGCCGCCTGGTCCAGATGTTGCAGAGCCGGCCTCAACAATTGATAGCAATCACTGGCGATTTCGTCGATGACGACAGCGGTATAGAGGCGGCCATGCGCGTGGTCAAGGCGCTACGAGCGGAGTTCGGCATATGGGCGGTACCGGGCAATGTTGACTACTATGATGAGTATGATGATGGCAACCGCCCGCCCATCTTCGCGCAGTTGCGTCGGGCCGGGGTGCATCTTCTGCTCAACGAGCACGCTCCCGTGCTGCAGCGCGCCGGGGAGCAGCTCTACCTGCTTGGTGTCGACGATCCTGTCCATAACTTCGCGGATATCGGGGCTGCGCTCCAGGGATTACCAGCGGATACGCCGCGCATTTTACTGGCGCATTCGCCTGATGTCGCAACGTATGCTGAGATAGCGCACATCTCATTGGCGCTGGTTGGTCACACCCATGGCGGTCAGATACGCCTGCCATTGATACCGCCGGCGCTGGATCATTCGCCGGCCAGCCAGGCGTATCCGGCCGGCTTCTATCGTGTCGGGCCAGCGCAATTATATGTCAATCGCGGCATCGGTACCAGTCATATCCCCCTGCGTTTCGCGTGTCAACCGGAGATTACCTATGTGAGGCTGGTAACAAGGTAAGAGGAAAGAGTATTGGCGGGAATATATCGCAATAGCTATATTCTAGCATTTAGAAATTCAGCAAGGAGTCTGTGCATATGAAGCCCCTTTTGGATACCGCTCGCTATATATATAACCGTTATCGCCTTGGCACGAGCGCAATACGTGTATTACCAGATTTTATTATTATCGGTGCGCAGAAGGGAGGAACAACATCCCTTTACAACTATCTGATCGAACATCCACATATCGCTTCAGCAAGGATGAAAGAGGTCCATTATTTCGACCGGAATTTCACCAAAGGCGTTTCCTGGTACAAGGCCCATTTCCCAACTCTATTTCAGAAGTATTATTCTCAAAACATACGCCGGCAGAAATTTATTACCGGCGAAGGTAGCCCCGAATATCTCTTTTTTCGCCATCCCCCCAAATTAGCGGCAAAAATACTCCCCCACGCCAAAATTATTGTCATGCTACGCAATCCTGTAGACAGAGCCTACTCACAGTATCAACATAACGTTGGCTGGGGATTTGAAAAATTGTCCTCTTTTCAAGAAGCGATTGCCAGTGAGGAGGAAAGAACACGCGAGGGAAGAGAAAGATCAGCAGTAGATGAGTACTACCATGATCGTGACTATCAGCGTGCCGCCTACCTGGCCAGGGGAATGTACGCAGTTCAACTTGAAAGGTGGCTCGATCTTTTCCCAAGAGAGCAGTTCCTGATCATTCGCAGTGAAGATTTCTATATAGACCCTGAAGAAGTATATAAGGAGACGTTAGCATTTCTGCAAGTACCGATCTTAATACCCAGGAATCTGCAAAAGGGCTACAAGACATACAATAAATCGAAGGAGATAAAGTCCAAGATGGATGGCGCTATGCGAGAATACTTAGTGGAATACTTTAAACCCCATAACGCCCAATTGTACACATTACTTGGTAGAGATTTCGGTTGGGATCGTTAAGATACGCCCCTACACACATATATGTCCTGGAAGCTAAATAGGGTCATTGAAAAGTCGCGCATGCTATACC
>JALYVR010000601.1 GCA_030853145.1 Chloroflexota bacterium
GTATGGTGCGCCGACCCGGCCAGACCGTGATTCTGTTGTGTGGGCTGCTGCTCTCCACTATCTTTATCACCGCCTCGTTGGGCCTCAACGATAGCTTTACCAACTCGGAGAAAACATATCGCCTGGAGCAACTGGGCCAGGTCGATGAAGCCGTGAGCGGCCCCTTCTCTATTGACCAGTTTGCGCAGGCTGACGCTCGCCTCAAGCAACAACCAGATGTTCAGACAACTGCCGGCATTCTGCTGCTCCGGCACAGCGCGGATGTGACGAATGAGCGTACCTTGCTCACGCAAACCCGCTTTGACATCTATGGCTTGCCACCTGCCTTCGATCAGGTGTATGGACCAGTGACCGATCAGCAAGGACACCGCGCCCATTTCGCGGACCTGCGGGCTGATGACATTATGGTGAGTGCCACAGTGGCCAAAATCATGGATGTGCGCCCTGGGGACACATTAAGCATTCAGACGGAGGTAGGCTCGCTGACCAGCAAGGTCAGCCATATTCTCTCCACGGATGTCGTCGTGACTTCGGGTGAGTTGCTGAGCAGTGCTCCCTATCCCGAAATCTTGCTGCCTCTGGCCACATTTCAGCAGCTATACGAACAAGGCTTGCATCAGCCCATCGCGCCCAACGTGCTCTGTATCAGAAATACTGCTCAGGGATCGAGTCAGGTGATCCTGAACCTTTTACAGCACATCTTTCAGGTCGCTCCGCTCGATCCTCGCACCCATATCCCCGGAACCACGCAGTTTGATAGCGTGCAGATTCACCCCTTGCGCTCGGTGATCGTGGGGGCGCTGGCTGGTCAACCTTTTACCTCTGGTCGCGCGCTCGACAATTCGCCGGCTGGCCGGGAATATGAGCTGCTCCTGCCGGCTTTTACCTGGCTACTCGTTGGCGCCGGAATGTTGCTCCTGGTGCTGCTCTGCCTGCTGCTCGCCGCTGAACGCAGGAGTGAGTTAGGAATTAGCCGGGCGCTTGGTCTGCAAAGGCAGCATCTGGTACAGATCTTTCTCATGGAAGCGTGCGGATATGGCGTGATGGCCGCACTGCCTGGCGTGCCATTGGGCGTAGGTGCTGTGGCGCTGGAACTGTGGGCACTGGGACAATTGCCGACGGTCAATCTGGGGCCGGATGTGGCTGCCGGAGGGGTCTTCCATGTGCAACTCCATCTCTATGTAAGCTGGCAGAGTCTGCTCAGCGCTGGATGTCTGACTGTACTGGCAACAGCAGGAGTAGTGTGTCTGGTCGCCCTGTGGATCAGTCGACTGAATATTGTCGCAGCGATACACAATCTGGATGACAGCGCAACAGTGCGCTCCTCACTCTCTGATCTGCTGCGCGCCCTCTGGCAGAAGCCGCATGATGCCTCCGGTCAACCTCTCCCAGAGGACCTGGCCCGGCACTTCACGCGCTCTCTTGAGACGGTGGGGAAGTTGCTCTGGAGCCTGTTCTGCAGTGGTCCTCTCTGCTTGCTCTGTGGCTTTCTGCTGCTCGTTTCTGCTCAGGCCTGGCCGCATGAGGTTGCTATCGTGTTGCTTCTCACAAGCGGCGGTCTTCTGCTGGCCTGGACCGGCCTGGACTTGAGGATAGGGCAGCCGTGGCGCTCAGTCTTCCAGCGACTGGGATGGAGTTGGATAGGAGGAAGCTGGTTGGTATACGGGATGCAGGTGGGCAACAATGCCCTCTTCTCAGCCCTGGTCTCCTTGCCGAATACCACCTTTGATAGCGCGACCGTGGGCCTGGAGCCGATCCTCTTGAGCATGCTATTGCAGATCGGGGGCTGTGTGATCCTGGTGATGACCAACCTGGATCTGCTGGCTGCCCTGCTCTCCTTCTTGTTGAAACGCTCGCGCAGCCTGGCCCCTCTCAGTCGCATAAGTGTAGCGTACCCGCTGACCTTTCGTTTCCGCGCCCAGGTCACCGTCACCCTTTTGAGCAGTATCACGTTCCTGATCATGCTGCTGCTGACGAACAATCTGGGGCAGGCGCAACAAGGGCAGGTACAGGTGACCAGCGGGAATTTCCAGGTGGAAGTCGAGCTAACGCAGGATCAACAGCAGCAGTTGGGAGCAGCCATTCAACGCTTGCCCAGCACGCGCCCACAGGATATCGCGGCAGTCTCTCAAATGCAACTTCTGTACGATCCGGCTAATCAAGACGGCTCAACTCCTCAAGCAGTGCGGCTGTACGTGCCAGGGCAGCCTGTACAGCAGGCGGATACTGCGCCGTTGGGTGGTCCACTTGTTGTTGATGATACCTTCTTAGCGACCTCCACAATGCCCATGTTTGCCAGTGCCCAGGGGTACGCTTCGGCCAGACAGGTCTGGGATGCCATTAAAAATCATCCGGGAGACGCCGTGATGCGCTACAATAGCAGCCTGAGAGGATTACCAACCTCCGATGGCTTTGCCCCCTTTCCTGTGGAGGTCCCAGAGAGTTCAGCGCGCTCGGCTCCCTATCATCGCCTGACGATCATCGGGCTGCTCCCGGCCAATGTCCACTGGTCGAATATCCTGCTCTCGACCAGGACGGCCCGCCAAATCACACCACATCCATCGCCCTTTTTCAATTTCCACTACCTCAGGTTACAGCCAGGGGTGCAAGAGGAACTGGCGATCAGGCATCTGGAGCAGGTGCTCCACCTGGGTCGCTATGGCATACAATTTGTCTCGCTTGATGCCGCCGATGCGAACACCCTGACTGCCGATCTGACGCTGTTCCTGGTTGGCTATCTGGCCAGCGGACTGCTCTTTGGAGCGCTCTCCATCGGCGTCATTGTGAGCCGCGCAGTCGTCGAACGCCGCCAGCAGATCGGCATGCTGCGCGCGCTGGGTTTCACGCGCACGCGCATTCTGGGGGTATTCGTTGTCGAATCGAGCTTTGTCATCACCGTTGGCCTGGCCACCGGCACCGGACTGGCTGTATGGCTCGCTGCTCACATTGCGCGCCAGATGTATCAGAACTTCCCTTTCCCGCTGGAAACGGTCGCGCTGATCTTCCTGGGAAGTTACCTCATCACCGTCGTCTGTATCGCGCTTCCGGCGCGCCGGGCCTCACGTATCCCGCCAGCCGAGGCGCTGCGCTACGAATAGCGCGCAAAACCAGGTGAGTTGGAAGCCTTGCCAGATAAAAGATATACATCCACTATAAAACAATGAAAGGAAGAGAGACCTGGAGTCTCTAAAAAGCAACATGGAACACGTGCCGAACAAACCTGAGCCTCAAGCAGGAAGAAAGCGGTTTCTGCTGGTAGCGCTTCTGGGAGGTCTTGTGATCGTGGTTGGAGGCGCACTTCTTCTCTGGCAGGTTCTCGCATCGCAAGCCTCTCCTACCGGCCAGAAGGGCGCGATTTCGACGCCTAGCGTCGAGCCTACAAAATCCGGGCCAGGGGATCCCCCGATTTATTACACTACCCTGGAACAGTATGTAGCCCAGCAGTTGTATATGAGTGTGGCCCAGATCAAGACGGAGTTGCAAACAGGCGGTCGAAGCGCAAGTATGAGCGCGCTGGCAGCACAAAAAGGCATCTCCCCCACGCAGTTGCGTGCGATCTTGATCGAGGCAGAACAGAGGGGCCACGCTGTCCTGGTACAAGGAGGATACCTCACGCAGCAACAATCAGATGCAGGCATGCAACAGATACGGAGCTGGGATCTGCAGACGCTGGACACGCACATCAAATACGATTTTCTCGATCATTAAGAACGCATTTTCAACCCTGTAGGGGCACTGGCTTGCCTCGCCCGCATAGGCT
>JALYVR010000602.1 GCA_030853145.1 Chloroflexota bacterium
CCCTTGACAAACACACATCATTCGGTTTATTATATTTACACGATCAAAAAAAATTTATCGATAGGAAGCTCTTGATGAAGGAAAGCTACGAAATCGAAACCATTGAGCAGTTGCGTGCCATCGCCGACGTATTGCGCGTGCGCATTCTGGACCTTTTACGAGAGCGACCTATGACGGTAACGCAGGTAGGGGAGGCCTTACACGAATCGCCCGCGAAAGTTCACTACCATGTTCGCGAATTGGAGCGGGTGGGTCTGCTGCTGCTAGTGGAGACGCGCGAGAAGGGCGGCATTCTCGAAAAGTATTATCAGCCAGTAGCGCGTGAGCTTAATGTCTCTCCGCGCCTCTTTACTGGCCCATCCGATGAGGTGACCGCGGCCCTCAGTGGCTGGTTCAACCAGATCAAGGATGGCTTTCTGCGCGCTCTGCGGGCGGCATTTGGGCCAAAGGAGGGGCCAGAGCCGAGCGAGCAGGAGCAGAGAGAGCGCTTGCAACGTTTCGGCTTCAGTTTCAGTACGGTCTACCTGACCCCGGAGGAACGGCAGGCGCTCAACAAGCGGATAGCGGAGTTGTTCAAGCCGTACGAGAGCCGGCGCGGCACCGAAGGCGAGGAAGAGTTGCTGGTTATGCTGCTGATATATCCCCAGGAGGTGACTGCCTCCACACAGTTGTCGTCGTCCGTTCGCCCACCAGAGAGCGCGTGGGCGGTCGGCGCGATGGGCTATAGCCGCGCCGATCTGGAGAAGGTGCTGGCCGAGGGCCGGCGCCTGGACATCAACGCCGTCGGGACCTGTCACTTCGCCAGCGATGTCAGCGCCGAGCTGGCGGACCGGGCTATTGAGCGCTTCCATATCGTTGGCAAGCTGAAGGCTCCGGCAGAGGTGCGTGAGGTATTACTGAAGAAGCAGGCACAGCGCGACCTGCCGCCTGTATGAAGGGAGTCGCACCAGCATGTCTATAGAAACACCGGCCCAGCCAGCACAGCGATCACCGGAACCTGCGGCTGATAAAAAACATTTTTTTATCAATCGCAATTTTACCTTTCTCGCAGTCGGGCAGGCGATCTCCAACATGGGTGACTTCGTGTATAGCACGACTCTGCTGGTGTGGGTGTTCGCGCTCAGCCATTCCGCCACGGCTGTCAGCGGGGTATTGATCGCGCAGTACGCCCCCATCTTCCTGCTTGGTCCCCTGGCGGGCGTCTTTGTGGACCGCTGGAACCGTCGCAGCACGATGGTCGTCTCAGACCTGGCGCGCATGGTAGTGGCGCTGCTGCCGTTGGTCGTGCCGGCGTCCCTGCGCCTTCCAGCCATCTATAGCAGTGTGTTCCTCATCTCGGCGCTGGGGCGTTTTTTCATGCCCGCCAAATCCGGCGTGCTACAGGTCATCGTGTCCGACAAGGCCCAGGGGCAGGCTGCGGCTATCAGCCAGGCCACCTTTGCGCTGGCCATCGTTATTGGTCCCGCCATTGGCCCGCCGCTCTACTTTCTGGTTGGGCCGTTCATCGGCTGCATCATCAACGCTACCTCCTTCCTGGTCTCTGCGCTCTGCCTGCTGGCTATACGCGTGCCGGGGGGTGCGCTGCGTCCGGTTCTGGTCGCGCGGGACCAGGACGCGGTCGGTGGGTTACGCCTGATCCTGCGCGAACTCGCGGTGGGTTTCCGCTTCGTCGCGAAGACGCGGGTCTTACTGATGGTGACCTTTCTCGCGCTGATCGCCATGCTGGGCGCCGGCTGCCTCAACGCGCTGGACATCATCTTTGTGAGCCAGCGCCTGCATGCCAGCACGGCCCTGTATGGCCCGTTGATGGCCGTGGGTGGCGCGGGGGCGCTACTGGGCGCGATTGCGGCCGGGTTGCTGGCACGGCGCGTCGAGTCGCGCTATCTCCTGAGCGGCAGCTTGCTCTTGCTTGGCCTGGGAATCGTCGTCTACGCGTTTCAGACGACTTTTCTCGCGGCCCTGGTAGTCAATTTCATCATCTCCATTCCTAATGGCGGCATCGAGGTAGGGTTCGCGCCGATCTTACTGAATACCACGCCCAGGCCGCTCATGGGACGCGTCGAGTCGGTCATTCAGACAGCCATGTACGCCACCAGCCTGATCTCGGTGGCCCTGGCCGGCTACTTCGGGCAGTTTGTGCCTGTCTACATCATCTTTGCCACGGGGGGAGCCTTGCTGGCGCTCTCCGGGATCTTCGGCTGGTTCAGCGTTCCCGCGCAGCCAGAGATGACGCTGCTGGAGCCATAGCCGGCATGTATGACATTGTTTCAATATGCACAAACACATTAAGGAGAATTCTAATGGATATTCGTTTACAACGTATGGCCGATGTCCTGATCAACTACTCGCTTGGCCTGAAAAAAGGCGATCGCCTGGCAATTAACACTGGCCCCGTGGCCACTCCCTTGATCCGCGAGATTGTGCGCGCGGCCGTGCGCGCCGGGGGCTATCCCGAAGTCTTTGCCGAGCTGCCCGGTTGCAGGAGATCATGCTCAAAGAGGGGTCCGACGAGCAGCTCACCTCCATTCCCGCTATCCGCCGCATGATCATCGAGGAGTATGAGACTCTGCTCAATATTATGGCCAGCACCAACACAAAACACCTGAGCGGGATCGATCCGGCGAAGATGGCTTTAGTGCAGCAGGCATCGCACAGCCTGATGCAAACCTACATGCAGCGCAGCGCCGAGGGATTGCTGCGCTGGTCGGTAGCCATGTTTCCAACGGAGGCTTTCGCGCAGGACGCCGGCATGTCGCTGAGCGACTTCGAGGACTTCGTCTATCACGCCTGCTTCCTGGATGACGCAGATCCCGTGGCGCGCTGGCAGGAAATCTCCCGCCAGCAGGCACGGCTGATCGAGTGGCTTAAGGGGAAGAGCAGCATTCACGTGGTTGGGGAGGATACCGACCTGACGCTCTCGGTTGCCGGGCGCACCTTCCTCAACGATGATGGCCACTACAACTTCCCCGGCGGCGAGTTTTTTAGCGGCCCGGTCGAAGATTCGGCCAATGGCTACATCCGCTACAGCTTCCCTGCCTCGTTCGGCGGGCGCTCGGTTGAAGATGTGCGCCTGCGTTTCGAGCACGGCGTCGTTGTTGAGGCCACAGCGGCCCAGGGGCAGGACTACCTCGACAAGATGCTCGCTATGGACGAGGGGGCGCGCCGCCTGGGCGAGTTCGCCTTCGGCAATAACCGCAACGTGGACCGCTGCACCAAAAACATCCTCTTCGATGAGAAGATCGGCGGCACTATCCACCTGGCGCTGGGCGCCAGCTATCCCGAATCCGGCGGCCTCAACCAATCGTCGCTGCACTGGGATATGGTTTGCGACCTGCGGCCCGACGCTGGCGGCGGGGCGATTTACGCCGACGGCCTGCTTATCCACGAAGACGGTCAGTGGAAGATTTAACTCTTCCACTGACCGCTGC
Organism: Chloroflexota bacterium; assembly: GCA_030853145.1. Lineage (GTDB taxonomy): Bacteria > Chloroflexota > Ktedonobacteria > Ktedonobacterales > Ktedonobacteraceae > JALYTT01. The sequence continues at coordinate 3,429 of JALYVR010000602.1, forward strand.
GTTTTGGGAAGCCTACCCCTCAATCGCCGCCCGGCGCGTCTGAATGGCGTTCAGCCGCGCGGCGTCGAACTTGGAGCGGCGGTCAAACGTGTAGATGCCGTTGAGTTCCGGGAACACGTCTGTAAGCTGCGTGTAGCAGTACCCAAACATCATCGGATTGTCCAGCAGCACATCGCAGACGGCCTGGAAACGCTCGTAGAAATCCTCTTCCGAGGTGGGACTGCCGCCGTAGCCCCAGGTCTCTGCCTGCTTGTCCCGGTCTTCCGGCAGCACCCACTTGAAGCCGCCGAACTCGGACACCCAGTACGGCTGGCC
>JALYVR010000603.1 GCA_030853145.1 Chloroflexota bacterium
ATCGGTGAGCAGGAGCTTGCGCGCCAGCATGCTGAGCGTGACTTGTGCCGTTGCCTGTTTTCGCATATTAATGGATGCTTTCCACGCGCTGCTCTTGCTCATACCACTGGCGGGTGATCTCGATGTTGCCCAGGTGGAGCGAGAGGTGCTCAATAATGTGCCATAACGCGTAACGCGTGGTCCACTGACCAGAGGGCAGCACATGCACCGCTTCGTAGTCTTGCAGGGCTGGAATGGCCTGCTCGGCGGTGCGCAGTGCGGCGTTGAAACGCTCTTCAAGCGTGGCGAATGTGCCCCTGGCGCTGAATTCGAGCTCACGGTTGCGCTCGTCAATTGTCCCCAGAGCGACATGTAGCCACCACTCTGACGCGGTCGCGGCATGATAGGCGATGACATAGCGCGAATTGTTGCCGGGGGCGGGCGGCCGCCAGTTCAACTCTTCGTCCGAGAGAGTGCGCAGCGCCGCCAGCATGTTCCCGCTGAGCCGGCGGTAGAGGAACAGGATATGCTCACCTTCGCTCACCGGCATGGTGGTCTGTATCATGAAATGTCCCTTACCCTCGATGCTCTTTCTCCTCGTGATGCTCGCGCACCATGTCGATCACAATCGCCAGCGCGATTACAAAGGGGGCATCCACGCCAGGCGCGACATCGATGGCGTAGCTATCGCGGAAGAGCGAGAACTGGCGGCCGATGTTCGCCATCAGGTTGCCGTTGGCATCGCTCACCGTGAAGCTCCAGCGCCAGACATCGCCGTCGACGTGAAAGAGCATGCCGTTGCTACCCTCTACTTTAAAACGCTCTCCAAAGAGCCGGAACTGCTCATGTACGTTGGCCCAGGGCTGCCCGCTGCGATAGATTTCATACTGCGGCAAGAGCGAGAGGATACGTTGCTTAATGTGGACCAGCTCCTGGCCGCTGGCGCGATCATACATCACCAGATCATCGCCGATATGGAAGAATTTGCCGCGTATCTCAAAGACCGGGTTGCCAGCGTCGTCGCGCACAACAAAAGCCTCTGTCAGGCTCCAGGCGCGCTCTCTAATGTGGTATCTCATTGTTTTGTGAGAGTTCTCCTTTTTCGCTTGTTATGGTTCCCGCGTGGGGATCGCGCTCACCTGTGCATCTAGTTCTCTCATTTTATCACGGTACCGCCAGTTTTTTCTACAGCGTTATTCCTGGCCGCGTAGAAACTGCGCCGAGCTATAATTTCGCAGGTCGCCGATGTGCTGGACGGTAATGTCGGGCGTGAAGCCTGCCCGCAGCGGCTGCTCGGCATATTTTCCCTGCCGCACAAACACCGTTGTCAGGCGCCCGGCCAGCAAGGCCTGGCAATCGGCCAGGATGTCGGGCTTATCATCGATCATGGCGTAGTGTTCGGCGGGGTACGTGTTCATGATCTCCTGCAGGTACTTTTGCTTGTGATCGTAGATCAACACCCGCCCCCTGACATCCTCGGCCAGGTTGCTCGCGAAGATCTTCTCGGCCTGGAAGATCGCGTCGCCGTCCGAGACAATTACGGTCGTACCCAGGGTGGACAGGTAGCTGAGGGTTTCAACGACGTGCGGGTAGAGCGCTTTGAAAAAAGGGTAATTGTCAAAGATCGAGCAGACGTGCAGGTAGGTCTGCTCATCCAGCTCGGCGAGGGTAGTCTGCTCGCGTAGCCGTCGCAGCGCGAGAGGGATATTGACGAAGCCGCACTCCTGGCGCGCCTGTTCGTACAGTTCCCAATAACGTGCCGTCAGCGCTGGTCCCATCTCTACGCGAATATGCGCGTCCAGGTCGCTTTTTATATCATCATTGGCTATCAGCGTATTGTCTACATCGATCAGAAATGTAAGCGAGGTCATATAGTAAATGTTGCCGCCGGGCTGCACGCCTTGAAGCAGGCGTGAGAGGCGACTCCTCCGTTTCTCCTGAATGTGATTGGCCTAAAACTGTGACTATACCATGGTGCTCTATTCTATAACATTTTTTATAAAGTGCGGTGAGAAAACCACGAGGTCTTCAGCCTCGTGGATGAACGCCGCACGCCTTCTGCATACCCTCATCGAACACTTTGAGAACCGACCCCTTCAGTGCTCTCGACCCATATGCACCCGCCGTGACGGATCACCAGTTCGTTCACCAGGTAGAGTCCGATGCCCAGACCGCTGAGTTCATGACCTGGATGATGCGGCCCTCGTCAAAATAGCCGCTGATGCGCTCATGCTCGTTGATGCCATGGTTGCAGACATTGGATGGGCGCCTTATACGAGAGGGCCAAGGAGCTTCCCTGTCCCTCTTGCTCTCCTCATCGTGCCGTGTTCAAGCGCAGGCGCACACCTGTCCTATGCCTCCTGCCTCAATACGGCTTGTGGAAATGGCTGCTGTCCCGACAGCAGCAGCGAAGATGGTTTACCCTCAAGGTACTGCCGGAAAAACGCGGTGATATAGCTACTTACAATATGATCCGCCTGCGTTTGATCAAGAGAATAGAACAGCCTCAGAACAGGAGAATAACGGTCAAAATCTGAGAAGCCAAGGTGCAGCATACCATTAATCGTGAGTTCGTACCTGCCGTGCTTTAACACCGCCGATCTGCGTGCCAGGATTTCACGATAGGTTTGATATTGGGTTGCCCCCACAAGCTGCGCTGAATAGCCCAGCCGGCTGTCGGGCGTATCCATATACAGAAATGGCTTGTCTACCCCATTGGTGATCTGTGAAGCTCCATAGAAAATCCCATCCATATCAATGCCAGCTTGCAAACGTGGTTCTTGCTGCAACGCCAGAGGCACCGCCGAACCTCCATAGGAATGACCGAGTAAGCCGATATGTTTGAGATCGAGTTTGCCAGCCAGGATGCCTCCCTCCTTTGCATCTGCATTGACCTGCTTCAGACGGTCAAGAACAAAACTGATCTTGGGGAGCCAGAACGCACTGACTGCCCGGTCAGCGGACACCTGCGTGGTCACCAGGCTCGCCTCTAGCGCGGGTTCGACCAGGCCGATACTGACGACGATAAAACCCTGGCTGGCCAGTTCCTGCAACAATCCAGTATAGGAGATAACAGGGGAGCGCTCAGCAGGAGTAAACCCGCAACAACAATGATTTCGAGGAGACGCATAGGTATCTCCCTCCCTGAAGACGTTCATCATTTGAATACATTAGCTGTGAGATGAATGCACAAAAACTCCATCTACAACAAGCTGTACGAGTGACTCACAAGCTCGCCGTACCGCTTCACCTGATCCCAGATCAGCTTGAGAAAGAATCTGGAGACGTGACTATACAGACCGAGCTTATCACCGAAGTAGTGAAAAATCATACTCTTGGTATAGCCAGCGGCCTGTGAGATATCGTGAATGGATGTACCCTGGAAGCCATGTTCCGCAAAAAGCTCAGTTGCCGCCTGTAGAATAGTTGCTCGTGTGGCTTCAGGGTTATAAGGACGCCTCTGTTTCTGCTCACTCATGTCACATCGCTCCAGCAAGAAGTTGCCGATCTTTTTATAGATCGATCGATTGATCTATAACATACTTGCAGAAAGGGATGTTGTCAAGGAGGCCCATAATGCCTTCCTGGCTATGGGAACCTGTGGTACTGTGACAGGGCTTTTCGAAAGTCGCTCGCTCTTCGTAGCTGCGCGATGTATCGCGCGGCTAGTACACTGTCAAGCTTCAATGCACCGGTGAGCCGCTCCCGTCCGCGTAGGGATCCGGCTTGCCGCATCCAGGTGAGGCCTCCCTTGGGG
>JALYVR010000604.1 GCA_030853145.1 Chloroflexota bacterium
GCCACGCGCTACGGGACGTATTATTTTATGACGTATACACGGTCTTGACTTCGTTGGTGAGTTGCTGGAGACGTTGCGGTACTGGGACGCCCCCAGCGATCTCCTGCAAGGCGGTCACCACGAAGGTGGCGGCCTGACTGTAGCGCGGCCCATAAGCGGGAGGCCGCATGGTCGGAATGACGCTGTTGATAAACTGCTTGCTGATATCATCCGAGAAGAGACTGGCGTAAGGACCACCAGGAACCACAACGCTCTTATGGGGGAAGATACCCTCACTCACCAGGTAGTTGGTGAGCACCTGCTTGTTGCTGGTTAGATACTGGATGAACTTCCACGCTAGATCTTTGTTGCTGGCCTGAGCAGACATACCAAGGTTATGAATATCGGCACAGGTGACCGGGCTGCTTTGTCCGGGTCCAACGGGGGTCGTTGTGACACCAAAGTGCTCATTGACGGCGGAGACCTTCGCGAGCGCGGGATTGGTATTGCCTAGAATGCCGGTCATATAGGGACCATCCAGCTTAAAGGCCAGTTTGCCGTTGGCCATGAGTTCGCGCTCGGCCTTGATGGCCTGATCCGGCGGAGTCCAGTGCTTCTTTACGGCGTCTTGCAGCCATTGGAAGGCAGCGACCGTGCCGCTATCGGCCCAGTTAATGGTCACATTGCCCTTGCCATCGTCAATCATGGGATTGCCGCCAAAGGTCCAGATCCAGGGCCAGAAACCCACCAGGGCGTACTCGGTCTTGGAAATATCGATGCCGATGGGATACGCGTCGGCAGGCAGCTTGGCACGCAGGGTGGTCATCTGCTGGTTCAATTCGTCGATGGTCGTGGGCGGCTTGGCAGGGTTCAGGCCGGCGCTGCTCATCAGATCTTTGCTATACCAGAAGCCGTGCGGGGAGATGCTAAAGGGCACCGCGTATACATTGCCTTTGTATGTGCCCACTTCAAAGCTATTGGTGAAGGCATCGTTGCGCCAGCTCCCGATGTAGGAATTGAGCGCCTGCAGAGCGCCACTGCCGCCGAGGGCATAGGGCCAGTTGCCGCTGAGTTCCATCACGTCAGGCGGGTTGCCGCCATTGGTCATGGTGGTCAGTTGCTGCAACATCTGGTCAAAGGGGATGGCGATATTATCGACCTTGGCGTTGTTCTGGCTCTGGAAAGCCTGAATCGCCGTGTCGATCTGCGATTTTGTAGCAGACTCGGCCGAAGCCCAGTTGGCGTACTTGATGGTGCTACTGGTACCACTGCCTGGCGTGGTGTTGTCGGGACCTCCACAAGCTGCCAGGAATGCCTCCATCCCTGTTGCCGATAAGCCGAGCATGAGCGCGCGCGCCATGAAATCGCGGCGGGCTATGGTGTGCTCGACCATTCCCTGAAGAAAGGGGCGGTGTTCGTCGTTGGCCATACGTACATTCCTCCTCAAAATTTTAGTGACACTATATGTCCATATATCAGGACATACTGACATAGGAAGATGCATGGGTAGGAACGCCTTAGGTGTGTAAGTTGCTGGATCGCTGTTTGTCAACAATGTTAAACACTTACGGACAAGTACTGAAGCAATAATAGCATTAAAACCTCAATTTGTCAACATAGTTTACGAATTGGATTGTTTCCTTCTCTTGCATTCGCGTGTATAGAGAGCGTAATATTAAAAAGGATGCAGAGAACGCATGGGAGCAATGACCGATGAGTAGCTTGATTCTTCTTGGGACTGGCACATGCCAGATCGAGTATGAGCACCGGGCGTCGAGCGTGCTCATAGAGCTGCATGGGAAGCGGATGCTATTCGACTGCGGACATGGGACAGTGCAGCGCTTGCTAGAGGTGGGCGTGCGGCATCACGAGATCGAGCATGTTGTAGTGTCGCACTTTCACCCGGACCATATCTCGGACCTGGTGCCCTTGCTCCACGCCGGGGCATGGTCCAGGCGCAATCCGCGCAGCACGGACCTGCACATCTATGGTCCTCCTGGCTTACAGTGGGTCTTCGATGGCCTGAAAAACGTCTTCGGGGCCAGTAGTTTTGAGCAGCCGCACTACCAGATTGTGATCCACGAAGTGACGGGCGGGCCTGTGCAGACGGGCTTCCATACCTTTGAGTTTATCAGCCTGCCGCCGGCGCATAATCATGGTCTGCGTTTCCAGTGGGGCGACAAGCGCTACGCCATCACCGGCGATTCCCACTTCCACGAGCAGGAGATCGACTTCCTGCGCGACGTGGACATGGCGATCATCGACTCTGGACATCTTCAGGACGAGGAAATCGTGCAGCTTGCCGTGGCCTCGCGGGCGAAGACCATCATCTGCTCACACCTCTATCGCGAGATTAACGTACTGCACCTGCAAACTCTGGCGGAATCCTCGGGCTACGCAGGCACCATTATGACGGGGCACGACCTGCTCAAGTTTGTATTGTGAAGATCACAATGCATAGCGCAGCACCAGCATATCGCGCATCAGGATGCCACGCTCGCTGATCGCTGGCTGGATGTAATCGAAGTAGTCACGGCGCACATGGTCCATACGAAAGCCGCACTTCTGATAGAAGGCAATCGTATCAAGCGAGCTATTAGCCGTGCCTACCAGCACCGAACGCGCCGCGCGCTGGCGCGCCTCGTCCAGCAGCGCCGCGATGATAGCTTTGCCGTAGCCACGCGTGCGCGCCGTAGCGGCTACCGCGATATACACAATCTCGCTCTCGTCCTCGCGCCAGAGCATAGTCGCCGCCCCGATCAGTTGCGCGCCATCGCGTGCCGCATAGGTCGTATGCATCTTATCCGCCAGCGTTGCTCGTATACGCGCCTCGTCCTCGTCAGCAGCAAGCAGCAAGGGGACAAGCGCCTCTATTTCGTTAGCATGTGCGACATGCAATGTTACTGGCATATGGATTCTCCTTCTACAGGGCGCAGGCATGCCGGACGTAGGCCAGCGCATTGATTCCAACACATTCGTAGCAACGTGCTTCCATAATCCAAAAAACTTGGAAATTATGTTCTAGTGTGTTACACTATAGAATTGTGCGCATCGCCAGGATGTTCGCTCATAATCGCAAGGGTATTACAGCGGTTCAGACTCGAAAGCCAGAAAGAAAGGAGCTTCTATAGAATACGAAGAGTACGAAGAGCAGTATAGAACATACGGCAAGGCGTGTCAGAGCCTGGTCGCAAAGCCACGCCCTACCCGACCAACGACCGATATACGATCAACTGGCCTGTTTCATTATAGCATAGCCAGGTGGTCGGCTAGACAGACGTTTGTAGATGCTAGAAAACAAGGAAGGCGATATTAATAGGGAAGAATTATGCAAACGCTCACGAACCAGACCAGCGCCACCGCTGTTGAAGTAGAGCAGCGTGGGAGCGAGGCGATTCTGCACTTTACGCTAGAAGGCCTACTCCCGGCAGGACACATGTTAGCCCTCCATCGAGAATCGGGTATCCTGGTAGGTCTTTCAAGCGCGGGAGATGTGCCATGTATGCAGGTGGCGCAGCAGTTCACCTTTAGCGAGTTGTGTGTGCTCGTCCCGCTGCTAGAAGCCTATCCGCACTACTGTCCATATGAAGTCTTACTTGCCCACTTTACCAATGTGAGCACAAATGTGACCGAGGAGATCATTGAACGGTGCCGCAGACATTTGCACGCAGCGCTGCGTGAAGGCGTGTTTGAGCATGAAATGCGCCCGGTGCGCAATGTGATCTCGCGCACCCGCCTGAAACTCCACGAA
>JALYVR010000605.1 GCA_030853145.1 Chloroflexota bacterium
CCCTTGGGGTGCCTGTATGGCCTCCTCCCCGGCCGCGCAAGCGAGGCCGGCACGCGGATGCGGCAAGCCGGGTCCCTATGCGGACGAGGGCGCTTCAGGAGGTGGCACTGGCGTACCAGAGGCCATACTCGCTGGTATTCTGGTTGTTCTCAGTGGTGGCATTGAAGGTGCCGGTGAGGTCGCCGCCAACTTTGATGGCGCCATCAAAAATGAGCGTGGTGTTGCCTGAGTAGACCTTGACCGTGAAGTGCAGTTTGCCACCGGAGGTTACCGTGCCTGTGAAGGGGCCGGCGAGGCCCAGTCCCTGGAACTCGCCCTGAAAGTGGCCCTGGTCTTGCTGGATGCCGGCGAGGTACAGCGCTGTGGTGGTATGCGCCACCGAGATATCGCTGACTTTGCCCGCGTATGACGAGCCGAGGCGTGGATAGAGCGAGGCGCCTGGATTTGCAGGGGGAGAGGGTGTGGTGATTTTGTGCGCGATGGTGTGGGCTGTGCGCGTAGCGGGGGCCGGGCCGGTGCTATATGAGGCGCGCAGAAAGAAGCCCAGCCCCAAAACCAGGGTGAGCAGGAGCACGAACATGATGGAAAGGACAGCGGTACGCCTGCCAGAGACTCTGCCGCGCGGTTTGCTGGGCGGGAACGCGGCTAACATGTTCGGGGTGTCCGTGTCCGGGCCGGTGGCGACAGGAATCGGGGTCTCCGGTGAACGTGCCGCTAGCTCTTTCGGGTCGGCGCGCAGCGTGCTCCAGAAGGCTTCCACGGTAGGGAAGCGATCTGACTTATGAATGGCCATGGCGCGCTGGATAGTATTGCTGATATGCAGCGGGATAGCCGGCATGAGGGCGCTGACCGGTTTGAGTGGGTCTTTGCCGTCGGCGGTGACGCGCGAGATGGCATCGATGGGCGTGGCGCCGGTCAGGACGGTATAAAATGTCGCCCCCAGCCCATAGACATCGGTACCCATGTCGGTCCCGCTGCCGCCGCCATATTGTTCAATGGCAGCATACCCTGGAGATCCATGACGAAACGCCATCGTGGTGTTATCAGGAAGATACTCTTTGGCGGTCCCGAAATCCACCAGCACAGCTTCGCGCCCATCCAGGGGCACAATGATATTGGCTGGTTTGATATCTCTATGTACAATCGGCGGCCATTGATGGTGCATATACACAAGCGCATCCACAATAGGATCCATCATGTTCAAGGCCAGGTCCAATGAAAAACGTTTTTCGGGCTGCTCCCGGCGCACAACTTCCAGGTTTTTCCCCTGGATATACTCCATCAACATGAAGACACGCTTGAGCTTTTCGTTGGCGAAGACATGGTAGACGCGCGGAAGAGCCCTATGATTGAGCCGTTTGAGGACTTCGCACTCAAATAGCAGGCGCTGGCGGTCCTGGTTGCTCGGATCGGTGATCTCTTTCATCGCGAACACGTGCTCTTTGGCGCGCCGGTCTCTGACAAGGTAAACCGCGCCTGATCCACCCTTCCCCAGGAGTTCTTCCACGCGATAGCGGTCGCCAGACTTGTCTTGCACTATTGCTCCAATAGGAAGCGTCATCTGTTCTTGTAGCATATTGCTCCTTTAGTGCAGGAGAGGGCGCACTGTCCATTAAGATGAAGAATAGGCATTCGCATAAACCAACAAGCGAGCTATACAATCATAGCTATAGTATGGTACCACAAAAGAACCTGCGGTGAAAGAAAATACACAGCATAGTACTATTGCCGCCTGCTGCGGATGATTCTATACCATTCATGAATGTCTATGCGGGCGGTAAGGGCGCGCTTTACGAGCCTGTTTGCCCTCTGGATCTGTCCATCAGGGGGTTATCTTCAAGTTCGCTATCCGTTATACTACACAGTAGCGCACAGGTTACTGCTTCCCTCTATCCTGCGATTGTAAACGGTAATCTGTTATGGAGCAAGCTGCGTATTCATAGATAGAAATGTATTTTGCCTATGATCAAAGCGCGCGCAATTCCCTGATGCCAGCCTTCAATCTACATTTGCCGTAAGTGCATGTACGTGCTTTTATGCGTGCAGGTTGCACTTGTTATATACAACTATAAGGGGGATATTAGATGAAGCATCGGCGCCCACTTCTGCTTCTGGTCCATCGTGTAGCGCTTGTCTGTGGCCTGGTGGCCCTGCTTAGTATTCTGGGCATCCAGCTCGTGGCCGCGCGGGCCGCGAGTCCATCTTTTGTGCGCGTGATCCACGCCTCGCCCTATGTTGGCTCTGCTGATGTCTTTGTGGATGGCAAGCAGTTGCTCAGCAGCTTCCTCTTTGGCTCGATCACCGGCTATGTCTCGATCCCGGCGGGGCCGCACAAGGTGCAGATCGCCCTGGTGGGCAAAGGCATCGGGGCGGCGGTCATTACGCAGACCCTGGCGGTCAGCCCCGGTATTGCCTATACCGTAGCCGCCATTGGCACAAGCCCTGCTAATCTCTCGCTGGAGGTTTTTAAGGACAATAACCTCATCGTGGCCGGCAAAGCCAAGGTCCGTGTCTACCATCTCGCGCCGGACGCGGGTTCGGTCGATGTCGCTGCCAGTGGCCATACCGTCTTGAACGGGATCGGCTATCAAGAGGCCAGCAGTTACCTCTCGGTTTCTGCCGGTACGTACACCTTCGATGTACTCGCGGCGTCCGTCAATGCCACGCTTCCGCTGTCAACGACGCTCAAAGCCAACACCGTCACCAGCATCTTCGCGGTTGGTCTCTTCCAGGGAACGCCGAAAGTCGAACTCGTGCCAGCGCAGGTGAGTGGTATACCGGGTCTGCCCCAGACGGGGAGTGATCCTAACCCCGTTGTAACCTCAACGGATGCGCCGCCAATGCTTTCATGGGCCTTAGGAATGCTGGCCCTGCTGCTATTGTGCTCAAGCGCAGTCACGCGTCGCCTGGCATATGCGTCGTAGCTGCCCTCTTGAAGGACAAATCACTGCTGCACGCGTGCTTTTTTGCCTGTTGTTGCTTGTGCTTGCCTTGAGTGGATGTGGCGGGGCGGCGCAGAGCGCTCAACCGCTGGCGCGGCGCACCCCGCTTGATACCGGGGCAACACCGCTAGCCCTAACGCCGACCGCGCTGCCCACCTCTACGGTGGTCAGCGCGGCCCTACCCAGGCACCTGGTTATTCGTGCGCTGGGGATCAACGCATCCATCGAGCCAGTCAGCATTCTACCTACGGGAAACCTGGCGACACCGACACGCAATCCATGGGAAGACACGGGCTGGTATACGGGCGGTCCCCGTCCGGGTGAGCCTGGCAGCGCGGTCATCGATGGCCACCTTGATCGACCAGGCGGGCTGCCAGCAGTTTTCTGGAGTCTGCGCAGCATCCGGGTCGGCAACGAGGTGCTGGTGAGCGGGAGCAATGGCAAAACGCTGCATTTCCGCGTCACAAGCGTCGTCTTCTACGAGCCGCAGAATGCCCCTATCCAGGAGATATTCGGCAATAGTTCGGGTACCTTCCTCAATCTGATCACCTGTGCCGGTGACTGGATTCCCAGCCAGCATCAGACGACGCTGCGATTGGTGGTGTTTACTTCGCTGGTTGCGTAAGGATAGATGAGTTCGCAAGGGGAGGTTTTTTGTGGAGCCTTTTCCACGGTTCATATGGCATGGAAGAGGGGTAGGGGCGACGTTTACAAGCCCGCCTGTTCGCCGATGGCATCACTATCGCGCCGAAGAACAGGCGGGCTTGTAA
>JALYVR010000606.1 GCA_030853145.1 Chloroflexota bacterium
ACTGCCCGAACTGGAATACCTGCTGGTGATGGATAGCGACGAGGAGGCGCTGCTGGCGCGCGATACCGCTCAGGCTCCCACACCCCAGGAGGTGGCCACGCGTTATAATCAGTGGGTCTTTGAGGCCGCGCTCTCCAACGCGTCGCAGGTGCATTTCGTGATCGACTGCCAGGCCTTCGGGAACGCACGCCAGGAAGATCTATCCGGCAGGCAGACGGTTGCGGCAGGCGTAGGCGCGGTCATCAAGCGTCTCTGCTATCTGGCACGCCTGCTTGGCGTCTATTACGATCTGGCCTACGAGGATGGCAGCACGCCGGATTTAGCGGTAGCTGGCAGACAGAGGGATGCCGGAGATCTGCGCCTGAGCCTCATGCTCTACGGGCCGCAGGAGATGACAGGCGTCCCGCAGCAATACGGCCTGCGGCTGGCACGCCTGTGCCGGCTGCTGCTGGGCTATGGGCTGGGCACAAGAGAGGAGGGCAGCAAGCGGCGCGGCGCTAGAAAGGAGACACTATCCGGGGGTATCCTGGTAGCGGAGGCCACGGTCCATTTCTTACAGCGCGCCTACTGCTTCGTGATAGATACCAACGTGCTCGCGCTGATCAATGGCGCGGACAGCCACGCGCGCGAGGAACCACGTCCAGCGGTAGCGGAAGCATCGGGGCTGTACGATAGCAGTATCGAGCAGTCCTTCGCGGAGGCCTTTCGCGCCCTGGAGAGCAGCCATGCGGTCGATGGTTGGCGCCTGGAGCGCGAGCCGGAGCCGCTGTTGCTTGAGCAGGGGATATTCATACCCGATTTTGCCCTGACGCGCGCGCGCCGTCGTATCTATGTGGAGATCCTGGGCTTCTGGACCCCCACGTACCGCGAGCGTAAAATTCGCAAGTTGCAGCAACTGCGGGCGCGAGACGATATCCTGCTAGCTATCCCACAGGAGGCCCGCGACGCGTTTAGTAATATTGCCAGCAGTTTTCCCATCGTATGGTATGATGGCCAATTGTCCGCGACCGAACTCTTAAGCCTTCTGCGCAGCCACTACGACGATTTCGCCGGGCGCCTGGCGTCGATCGACATCGAGACGGTGCGCCAGCGAGTGCGCCGCGAGCACCTGCTGCTTGAACGCGCGTGTTATGAGCTGCTCGCGTGTTACCGGCGCTCGGAACTCCAGCGCGCCAGCGAGTGCGTCGCTGGCGACGACATCGGCTACATTGTGGGTGTGGGTCTCTACCAGATCGACTGGTTGGAACATCTTCACCGCTCGTTCGTAGAATGGTTGAGCAACGTACAGAGCCTGCCATTGCCCGCTGCCCTGCGCGAAGTCCAAGAACGCTGGCCTGTACTGGCGAAGTGCGAGGAGTCCGCGCTAGAGGCGCTGCTGAACCTCTGGCCAGAGGTACGCGTGCGGCGCAGCTCGATCTTTGAGGCGCTGGTGGAGCACGTGGAAGCTGGGCAGCTAGAAGGCGTGGAGGGAGAGACGCAACTCGCCTCGCCAGTTGATCGTGCCACTATACAGGGAACGAAGAAGCAGGGACGCGTACGCGAGCGGCGCGCGCCACAGAAGAAACTGGAGGCAAGTGAGACGACACAAGGGGATCTATGGCGCGTTCCCTAAGGGAGGGGAGCGCGCTGGAGTATTTTTATGAACGTCAAGGTCGCAGCGGTGGGGGAACAAGAAAATTTAAGGATTGATAAATGGATGTAAAAGAACTCATTGGTGTGACACTGGGTACCTGCACCCTTGAGCAAATTATTGGACGTGGAGGGATGGGAGCCGTCTACCTGGCGCAACAGTCGCGCCCGACGCGCACTGTGGCCGTCAAGGTGCTGATGCCCACGGAGAGCTACGACCCTGAGCTGCGGCAGAACTTCCTGGAGCGCTTCCGGCGCGAGGCCGATACAGTGGCAAAGTTGGAACACAAGAACATTCTGCCGGTCTATGAATACGACGAAGCCGTGGTCGACGGACTGTACCTGGCCTACCTGGTAATGCCCTATATCCGTGGTGGCACGCTGCGCGAGCGCATCGACGAAATGCAGCGCCAGGGCAAGCAGTTCGATCTACGCGTCATTGTGAGCTACTTGAACCAGGTAGCCGACGCCCTCGACTACGCGCACAACCTGGGCGTCGTCCATCGCGATGTCAAGCCCGGCAACTTGCTGTTCCACCTGGACGGGCGCCTGCTGCTCAGCGACTTCGGCATTGTGCGCCTGAAGGCCATGCCGTCTTTGACGACGGTGGGGGACTTCCTGGGCACAGCGGAGTATGCCTCCCCTGAGCAGGTGAATACCGGCGAGATCGACTTCCGCTCAGATATCTATTCGCTGGGCATCATCCTCTACGAACTGCTGGCCGGAACCGTACCCTTCACAGCCACAAACCCGTTCGCCATCATGACCATGCAGGTACGGGACCCGGTTCCCCTTATCAGAGGGAAGCGCCCAGAGATCTCGCCAGAGGTAGAGGCGGTGGTGATGAAGGCTCTGGAAAAGAATCCGGCGAAACGCTATCAGAGCGCCCTGGATCTGGCACACGCCTTCCAGAAGGCGGTGGCCGCTTCTATGGATATGAACGCGGTGCCATCGGCATCGGCGCTGCGGCTGGGCAGCGACGGCAACAACAACGACCGGACCTTCGTGGAACCACAACTATATGCCGCCACCTCACCGGACCTGGAGGCACGTGGCATGCCGGGTATAGGGGTAGTGGATGGGGACACCCTCCCGTCAACCAGTCCGGCCAGAGCAGTGCCCCCTGACGGTAGCGGCGGCGCGTCGTGGCAGCAAGAGCCGAAGGGCTGGCAGTGGCCCTCGCAGGTCCAGGCTCAAGCGCAACAGGTGTTTCCAGAACCGGCGGTCAGTTCGCTGCAACCAGCCTATCGCGAGAGCCGCCGTATGCTCTACTATGGTACGGCGTTGTGCGCGCTCCTGGCGCAATTTCCCACCTTTATGCTGCTGTTTGCCTCAAGCGGAGATGGCGGCGCCTCACTCACCAATTTAGGAGTGCTGCTGGGGTCGGCGATCAATCTGCTGATCCTGGCCGCCATCGGCTTTGCTGGCATCGTGCGCACGCACAGTAGTAGCAAGCCTCTCTACCGCTGCCTGGGCGTCGCGATCATCGCGCTCGTTATCAGTGGCTTTTTCATGAGCTTTGGCGTTGGCACGCCGGGTATTCACCCGGTCATTGCCTTCCTGGTGCTGCTGGCCAGCAACATCTATGCTATCCGCCAGCTCGCCCAGGTTGATATCGGTCATGAACAGGTCGAAGTGGCGCCCGTCCACTGGCGGCCGACGGTTGCCGGCGCTTTGACGGGCCTGCTGCCACTGGCGATCATCCTGATCCTGGTACTGACGACACCTGTCCTGCATACGCCTGGGATGCCGGCGCTGCTCGTCATATTAGACATCCTGATCATAGCGCTGTTGGGCGCGCCGACGCCTGGTGCGGTGCTGGCAGTCTGGCTCTCGGAGAAAATGACGCCCGCCACCCTCGTGCGCACCAGCGCCATCGCCGGTATGCTGATGTTCTTAGGCGCCTTCCTGCTGGTCGCGCTCTGGGGGCTAACCATCGCGTCCGAGACAGCGTACTTCTCGCGCTTCAATCAGCCCTGGATACCACTGCTCGTGTGGGCCGGCGTCCTGGGCGTGGTCGGTCTGCTACGCGGCCTGCTCGATTCCTGGCTCTACCTCAGGATGAAGGGCAGGAAACCATAA
>JALYVR010000607.1 GCA_030853145.1 Chloroflexota bacterium
GCGTAGTTCCGCGCGGATCTCCGTCCCCATCGCCCGCCCATCCAGTACCTGTGCCGTCACATGCTGCTCCCAACTAGCTCCAGAACCTGCTGGCTGCCCTCCGTAATCGCCTGCAGCGCCGCTTTCAGCCGCTCGTTCAGTTCCCTGGCGCGGACCGCATTTTTCATTGAGCGCGTGTTAACGAGCACCATCCAGCTTGCGCCATTGGCAGCACTGGTAGCCAGAATAACGCCGGTCGCGATATCGCTCAGCACATGCTTATTACCGATCTCGGCGATACGGCGGCAGTGCTGTAGCAGCTCTGCTGCGCATTCCGCCACCTCTAGAGGCACCAGGGCCGCCTCCTGGAGCCGCACCTGGATCGCGCGGCTGCGCGCCTCGCTCTGCTCGCTAGTATCGCGCGGCAATCTGAAACACATCGAGAGGCGTTCATACGCATCGATATCTTCCTGCACAAGCTCTTCAAAGCGCAGGCGCAACCTCTCCGTCTGGCGCAGGAGTTCTGCGATCTCCTGCTGCACATCGGCATACTCTGGTTTCCCAATGGTGAGCCGCGTGACCATGCTGGCAAGCGCAGCCCCCATGGCGCCGCTCAGCGCCGCCGCTGAGCCGCCTCCTGGAGTAGGCTGCGACGAAGAAAGATCATCGAGATATTCTCGTAACGATTGGTCTATGTACATAGCGCGTGTCCTTAATAGCTGGATTCCAGGAATTTCTCTTTCTTGCATTCTAGCACGTGCTGAGGCATGCGTCGAGAGGTTTCGTAGCCGCGTCGCAGAACACAGTCTGGCCTAGAGGCCTTTCTGAAGATCGATCGAGCCAGTACTGTCGGTGACGGTCACTTGAGCGCGTGGGGGACGGCCTACGTCTCCGTGTGCTTCGGCACCAGGGGTGTTGCTTTGTACGCTCACATCAGGGAAGGCTGAGGTCACCGTGCTGGTATCGGAGGTGGCGTCTATATGAAAGCGGGAATCGCCAGGTACAGTGATGGCGATGTGGCCGGTGGTGGTATCGAATTTGTAGGTACCCAGTGGATCAAGGGAGCCTGTAAATGTGATATTGTCACCATTAGTGCTGAAGGTCGCCGAGCCGTGCATTTTCACGCCGGTTACCTGTACTGCGCTCCCATTAGTATCGAAGGACGAGGGGCCAGCAATAGTGGATTGCGACACATGGATGGAGCCACCGTTGCTACTTAGCTTCGTATTTCCGCTGAGGCCGGCCACGTTAATATCGCCATCGTTCGTAGTCAGTTTGAGATCTGTCACGGCAGGCGCGGTGATCTGCAGATCGTCGATCTCGAAGTCCGAGGCATCAAAGGTCAGCAGTGTATGATCGCTACTTAGCGTGTAGGGGATAGACTGGTTGACGACATTCTGAGAGGAATCAAGCGCCTTGATGGTGACGGTATGGCTATCAACGCTGGCGCGGACATGGATCGGGCCAACATTGCGGTCGATAGCAATCGTTGGTTCACCAGCAACTGTTACTGTAGTGATACCACTCACTAATCCCCCCACGCCAGCAGGCAATTGAATACCTCCGCTCCCCTTCTGAATCGCCCGAAAGGCGTAGACACCACCCGCAACAAAGCCGCCGAGGAGCAACAATACAACCAGCAAGGACAGGGTACAGCCAAGTCTCGAACGCCGGCGCGGTCTGGCAGGCGTAAACATGGGCATCCCTGAGTACGAAGGATCTGTTGGATATGGCACCAATGGACTGATATAGTCGGCGCTTTCATAGGGGTTGGAGGGCGGAAGATATGGCGGGGGCGGAGGCGGCGCTTCCCCTGGTTGCTCTGCACTGTAGCCGCTATTGGGGGGCGAGCCGTAATCCCATGGTTGCTGCTGGCCATTATCGTAGTTATTATAGTTCATTCCATAAGGATCATCTTGATTATTCATGTATATATCCCCATTTTATTAGCTCCCCGGACAACTGGCCTTTTCAGGGACACTATAACATCCATTGCTGGCATACGCAACAGGCCTTTGCCACCGCCGATTACACGCAGCATCCCAGTGGCTTCTACGATAATCACTGGCTCTGGGGAGGACCGATCATTGACATTGGACTGCTCTCTTGCTGGTCACCTTCCTGGTACCACACATATTGGACGCTATTGAGAGACGCAAAGCGCGCGATAGCTCCGCTGCAATCTACCAGTAGGAATGATGAGGGTGCTACACATTTGGCATAGCCGTCTCTTGAGCGTTCACGCTTCCCACAAAGGCACAGTCAGTGTAAAGAGGACACACGTTACAGGCAGGCCGTTGAGCATGGCAGATCTGCCGTCCATGGCGGATAAGATTGACATGCAGTGGATAGACCCATTCAGGCGGCGTCACCTTTGCGAATAGGGTATGCGCCGCATCAGCACTGACTTTCGGACCTATTAAGCCTAAACGTCGGGCCGTTCTCCATACGTGCGTATCAATGGGGAAGGCAGGACGGTCGAGGTGAAACATCAGCACGCAGGCGGCTGTCTTCGGCCCAACTCCCGGCAGTTGACGCAGATAGTGCCAGGCTTCCTCTGTTGTACGCCTGGCAAGTTCAGCATACAGGTACTCTGCGAGTGTTTTTGTTTCTCCCTGTTCCTGCTGCTGTTCTGTGAGCGTATGTAAGACATCCTGAATACGCACTGATTTAATATTTGCCAATCCGCCGCATTTGATAGCCTCGGCGATCTTATTGGTCGTAGCGTCCCGCACAGCTTCCCAGGTGGAGAACGTCGTCACCAGCTGCTGGTAGGCACGACCCGAATTAATATCTGAGGTATGTTGTGAGAGGATGGTAGCTATTAACCCTCCGAGTGGATCGTCATCAGGCTCGTTCTTTGGTTCACCATACATCGCGATAAGTTTTTCATACACCCGCGCCAGGTGCAACGTTGGTATAATTGATGATGTTGGCATTGCCTTTTTCCTAATCACATGGTTTATGGTATGTAATTATTCTAGCGTTGCTCTCTTCTATATGCAAGAGAGAAGCCGTTTTCGTTGCTACCCAGGTTAAATCAGCGTATAATTAAGTACTACTACGAATTGCGAATGGATTGACGGGCAAATAGATCACAATCTTCAATTATCTTTCATTTCAACATGAAAGGAAACTGCTTATTCATATGCCAGAAGAGATAGAATATGAAGAAGACTCTAATAGTTAGCTTTGACACGTTCCTCACCCATGTGAAAAATAATCAGAAGACCGTCGCTTTAAAGCGACCAAAGGGAGTATCGTATAATGATTGATTTGCGTAGCGACACCGTGACCCAGCCGACGCCAACCATGCGCGAGGCCATGTACCACGCCGAGGTGGGCGACGACGTGTACGGGGAAGACCCCAGCATTAACCGGCTACAAGACATGGCGGCTGAACTATTGGGGAAGGAGGCCGGGCTTTTTGTGGCCAGCGGCACCATGGGCAATACAGCAGCGGTGCTCTCGCATGCTGGACGCGGGCAATCGATCATCGTGGGGGACCAGTCGCATATCTACCGCTACGAGGTGGGTGGTGCCTCAACGCTCGGTGGTGTACCCATGTGGGTGATCCCGACCGGGGAAGATGGTATGCTTGACCTGAAAAAGGTCGAACTGGGCATCTCGGATGGCAGCGACGAGCACAGCGCGCCTACCGCCCTGCTGTGCATCGAGAACACGCATAACCGCTGCGGGGGCAGTGCGCTGAACGTGGAGCAGGTCACGAG
>JALYVR010000608.1 GCA_030853145.1 Chloroflexota bacterium
CATCGGCAGCATCCCCCTGGACAAGCTGGTAGGCCCCGGCGTGGTAGTGGACCTGGAGGCGCTGGGCATCGGCGATTACGATATCTACACCTCGGCGCATTTCGAGGAGTGGGAGCGCAAGACCGGGCTGCGCATCCAGCCTGGCGATATAGTGATAGTGCATACCGGCTACCACAAGTACTATCCGAGCAATTGGTATGGCGATTCGCAGCCCGACGAGACGCGCTATTTCATCAAGCATCCCGGTCCAACGCGCGAGTTTGTCGACTGGGTGCTGGAGCGCAAGATCTCCTGGTTCGCCATCGACGCCGGCTCGATGGATCACCCAATGAACACCGTCATTCGCAAGGTGCGCCCCGACCTGGCCGTCAAGTGCGCCCAGAAACTAGGCAAGCCCCTGGAGGAGATCTGGCCCGACGACGACCTGCAAATCATGCACTACGCCATGTTCCCCCACGGCGTCTTCCACGTCGAGAACGCCGGCGGCATGCTCGACGAAGTCCTCGACCAGCGCATCTGGGTCGGCTGCTTCCCCTGGAAGTTCAGCGGAGGCGAGGCCGCCTTCTGCCGGCTGGTGGCGTTTGTAGAGGCGTAAGCTACCTCGTAAGCCTGAGGTGGAGAGATGTCGTGCATGGAGCAGTGTACCGGCACGCGAGCGAGAAGGGCGATGGTGTGCGGAGCTGGCGGGGGAGCAGGGCACCGGCATGCGAGCGAGAAGGGCGATGGTGTGCGAGCTGGTGGGGGAGCAGGGCACCCGCCAGGGATGCCCGTACATATCTGACCAGGTGGGGTTGGCATAGCGATGGGGGGCCGCACTCGTGGCAGGTTCCAGTGCTGATCCAGCGATTCGTACGAGAGCGCCGATGGCGGGGTATGATATGTACGGGCATCCCTTGCGGGTGCCCTGCTCCAAGCCCGACATTTCTTCACTTGGGGCGCTGGAAAATATGAATTTGTATCAATCAATGCCTTTGCGGGTGCCCTGCTCCAAGCTCGACATCTCGCTCCCTATTGATATCTCATTTCGTGTAGGGGCGCCGCTGGCCTGCGCCCTGCTCCAACACCGTGCTCCTCTCATTTCGTGTAGGGGCGCCGCTGGCCTGCGCGCTCTGTAATCTTGCGTGTGTTGCGTCCCATGATCCTGCGCCCTACAGCACGATGCGCACCGTCATCCTCCCTTGCCCGGCGGGGATGCGCTCTTGGAGAACGCGGCCGCCGACCCATATGCTGACCTCGTAGGCTGTGCGGGGCGGCTGGTAGGCTGTGTGTTGCTCCCCGATTTCGAGGGTCACGGAGTCGCGTGACACGCTGCAATTGATGGTGGTGTGGGCGAAGGCGTCGTCGCGGTATGCGAGGGTGGCGCCGTCGTCCTCGTAGAGCGTGCAGGTGGCGGAGCCATCGCTGACCATGTAGCAGGTGAAGGTTAGCGGGTCGGTGGGCTGCTGAGCGGTATATTGCATCAGAGGGCCGCTGGGGAGGATACTGTTCGCGCGCACCAGCAGGGGCCAGCGCTCCAGGGGCGCGGGGATCTCGCAGGTGGTGCCGCCGGGATATTCTGTGCCGTCCCAGTAGTCGAGCCAGGTTCCGGGGGGCAGGTAGACGCTGCGCGAGGTGGCACCAGGCTCGTAGATGGGGGCCGAGAGCAGGTTCTCGCCCAGCAGGAAGGCCGTCTCCTCGTCGCAGGCGCGCTCATCGTTGGGGTAGTGATAGCAGAGCGCGCGCATAATCGGCGCTCCCGTGAGGGATGCCTGCTGGAAGAGGGTGTACAGGTAGGGCAGGAGCCGGTAACGCGTCTCGATAGCGGTGCGGAAGGCGCTCTCGTATGGCTCACCGAAGGCCCACGGCTCCTGGTCCGCGCTGCCCTTGGCCGTGTGGTTGCGACAGAACGGGGCCAGCGCCCCCATCTGCGCGAAGCGCACAAGCAGCTCGCCGTTGCTGGAGTTCCAGAAGCCGCCGATATCCGGGCCAACGAAGGGTACGCCGCTCATGCCAAGATTGAGGCACATCCTGATCGCCAGCGGGATATGCTCCCACAGGCTGATGTTATCGCCTGTCCAGAGGGCCGCGTAACGTTGCATGCCCGCTGTGCCGGAGCGCGTGAGCACGAATGGTCGCGCGTTGGGACGCAGGCGGGTGATACCATCGCGGGATGCGCGGGCCATCTGCATACCATAGGCGTTGTGGAACAGCACGTGCGACACTACTGGACCATCCGGCCCGGCAGGCTGCTCGCCACCGGCGCGATGCAGCACATCGTCGTCCATCGTGTTGCCATAGTGCTGCGGGCGCGCTACCTGTGCCAGCGAGCGCGTCGCCGGCTCATTCATATCGTTCCAGACGCCGTCCACGCCCTGATCGAGGAGGCCGCGGTAGAGTCCGCCCCACCAGTCGCGTACCTCGGCGCGCGAGAAGTCGGGGAAGACGCACTGTCCAGGCCAGACGGTGCCTGTGAAGAGTTCCCCATCTGGGTAGCGACAGAAATAATCGCGCTCCAGGCCCTGCTGGTAGACGCTGTAATCGTCGTCGATCTTGATGCCGGGATCAAGCATCGTGACCACATGCATGTGTTGCTCGTGGAGGCGCGCAATCATGGTGGCGGGATCGGGGAAGGCCTCGGGGTCCCAGGTAAAGCAGCGGAAGCCGCGCATATAATCGATGTCGAGCCAGACGGCATCGCAGGGATGCCGGCGCTCGCGCAGGCGTGCCACGACTGTCTCCACCTCCTGCTGCGTCTGATAGCTCCAACGCGATTGATGGTAGCCCAGCGTCCAGCGCGGGGGGAGCGCCATATGTCCGGTCAGCCCGCTATACTCGCGCAGCACCTCAGCCATCGTGGGACCTGTAAAGAAATAGACCACCAGGCTGTCGGCCTCAAGCGTGATCCGCGCCTCTTGCGCGCTGGCATGGCCCAGATCCATCTCCACAAGCCCGGTATGGTCGACCAGCACGCCGTAGGCCCGGCCGGTATCCGCATGGAGGCCGACATAGAAGGGGATCGAGGTATACATCGTCCTGACAGACTCGGTATCGCGCATGTGCGGGTCGCAATTCCAGACCGGGCAGTCCTCCCCGCGCCTGTTCATCGTCCCCATGCCCTCGCCCAGACCGTAGATGCGCTCCTTGCTGCCGAGCGAACGCACCAGGCGCAGAGCCGTCTCTGAGCCGGCAAAGCCCTGTAGATACGGTTCCAGGATAGCCTGCTCATCGGCCTGCCCCCCAAAAACGGGCCATTGCTCGTCGCCTGTGGAGACGAGCCACGAGTGATAGGGCAGCGTACCCGGTCCGCCATCGGCAAGCGCGT
Source organism: Chloroflexota bacterium (assembly GCA_030853145.1). Taxonomy (GTDB): domain Bacteria; phylum Chloroflexota; class Ktedonobacteria; order Ktedonobacterales; family Ktedonobacteraceae; genus JALYTT01. The sequence goes on from JALYVR010000608.1 coordinate 3,302, forward strand.
ATCTTGTCTCGTCGAACTGCGTGCCACTCAGCAAGCGTACACGAATGATCTGAGGGCCAAGAACCGCCCCGGCAAGCAGCACGCTATGCGCGCCCGCGTCCGCGCTCCACAGATGCTCACGCCCCCATTGTCTGAGATAGCGTGGTTGGGTGATGGCTGTAAACATAGGTTGCACCTCTTATTCATAGGGCGTGGCTAGCCCATTCGTCGGTACGAAATCATATGTCGTGCTTGGAGCAGGGCACCCGCAAGGGATGCCTTGATACGAAATCATATGTCGGCCTTGGAGCAGGGCACCCGCAAGGGATGCCCGTACATATCATACCCCGCCATCGGCGCTCTCGTACGAATCGCTGGATCAGCACTGGAACCTGCCACGAGTGCGGCCCCCCATCGCTATGCCAACCC